>JAJTXZ010000069.1 GCA_021463195.1 Anaerolineae bacterium | reverse complement strand
TTGTTTCATTTCATTTTGGTTCAGTTCCGGTTCCGTCCCCACCCGATTTGATTATTGTTCCATTTCATTTTGGTTCAGTCCCGGTTCCGTCCCCACCCGATTTGATTATTGTTCCATTTCATTTTGGTTCAGTTCCGTTATTGACCGTTTTTTGCTACGCTGCCGCGCAGCTGTTCCAACATTGCGATCAACTGTCCCAAATACGCAGGCGTTTTTGCGCTGTCCATCGTCGTCACCGTTTTTACCGCGCCATTTATTTCGCGCGCGGTAATGGTGTAGGTGAACAAGTCCGCGCCCATCGCTTGATAGCGCGCGTCGAGCGCGCCAAAATCTTTTTGTTCCAACATCCGACGCAGCGGTTGAAGCATCGCGTGGTCCACTTGAAGCGTTTTGGTCGCGCCGCCGCGCTGGGTCAATTCCAACTGTCCGCCTTGATGCACGACAAGCGTTTCGACAATTCCCGCGATGCCGCCGCTCTTGTGATAAATCGCCAATACGTCATCGCCTAACGATTCTGCGGGCGCGATTGTTGACGCCACCGTTGGCGCAAGGGTTGGCGTGGGCGAATTTGTTGACGCGCGCGCGCAAGCGCTCAACATCAAAACCGCAAGGATTGTCAGACAAAAAACTCTTTGGCGCATAATTCATTCTCCTTTATTGAAACTGCCGCGATTATAACGCAAACCATCTAAAATGGGCGCGCCCGAAATTGGTATGCACGGCGGCAGCGGCTATAATAAACACTTGAACTATTTATGCAGAGTCACGTGAAATATTTATACGGAGTCACATGAAATATTTATATTCGAGTTTGTGCATCGCGATTTTATTAGCGACCAGCATCATGGGTTGTGGCGGCAACGCGCCCGCATCCACCAACGCGCCGCTTGCGACAAGCGCGCCTGCGTCCAATCCGACAAGCGCGCCTGCGTCCAATCCGACAAGCGCGCCTGCGTCCAATCCGACAAGCGCGCCTGCGTCCAATCCGACGAACGCGCCTGCGCCTACTGACGCGTCAAGTGTCGGCGATTTAAAACCGCCCGAAGGCGCGCCATTCGATTTTTTAAAAAAAGCGCTGTTGAGCGTCTTTGCTTCCAAGAGCGTGCGCGCGGAAACTGTGCTTACCTCCGCCGATGGTTCGGTTCGCACGCTCTTGTTGGAATACCTCAAACCAGACCGCATGCGCATTATATCGCCCGATGGCGCCGAACAAATCGCGATCAAGGGGCAGGGCGTTTGGCGCAAAGTAGACGGGGCGTGGCATACCGAAGATCCGCAACTCGCGGACATGCTCTTTGATGTCATCGCCGCATCCACGGTCGAAGAAACACTGAAAACGATTCAAATCGAATCCGTCGAGTTCGTCGGCGCGGATTTATTGGATGGCAAACCGATGTTTGTGTACACGTACAAAGCGCAAACGGATATGGGTAACGTCAAAATCAATAGTAACGGCAAAATTTGGATTGGCGCGCTGGATGGTCGTCCCTACAAAGGCGAATCCACCAACGATTCGCTTGCGACGCCGGGCAAGCTTGACCACACCACCGTCACCTACGAATACGACCTCGCCCTCGACATTCAAGCGCCACAATGAGCGCTCGGGACGGCGGATTTTCAAAGCGAAAATTCATCGCCCCCCTAACGCATGCCCGAACGTAATGACGAATTTTTATTTGATCAAGTGACGATTCACGTCCACGCCGGCGACGGCGGCAATGGCGCGACTTCGTTTCGACGCGAAGCGTATGTGCCGTACGGTGGCCCAAACGGCGGCAGCGGCGGACGCGGCGGCGACGTTTATTTGCGCGTAAATAAACGTCTGAATACGCTGCTGCCGTTTCGACACAAAAAACATTTCCAAGCGCAAAAAGGCAAAAACGGCAGCGGCAAAGACCAGAATGGCGCGTACGGCGCGGATGAATTTATTGATGTGCCGCCCGGCACAGTCGTGCGTGACGCGGATACGCGCGAACAACTGGCTGATTTGCTTCAAGCTGGCCAAGAGCTGCTCATCGCGCAAGGCGGACGCGGCGGTCGCGGCAACGCCGCGTTCACTTCTTCCACGAATCGCGCGCCGCGTTTTTCTGAAAAGGGCGAGCGCGGTCAGACGCGCCGTTTGTATCTCGAATTGAAACTGCTCGCCGATATTGGTATCATCGGCAAACCGAACGCGGGCAAATCCACTTTTCTCGCGGCGGTAACGGCGGCGCGTCCGAAAATCGCGGATTATCCTTTTACCACTTTGATTCCCAATCTTGGCGTCGCGGACATTGACGAACGCAGCGTCATCTTGGCGGATATTCCGGGACTCATTCAGGGCGCGCATGATGGCGCGGGTTTGGGCGACCGTTTCCTCAAACATATCGAACGCACGCGCGTATTGATTCATCTGCTCGACGGCGCGGCGGAAAATCCGCGCGCCGATTTTGACGCCATCAACGCCGAACTGGAAGCGTACAATCCCGCGCTCGCGCGCAAACCGCAAATTGTCGGTTGGAACAAAATGGATTTGCCCGACGCGCAAAAACATTTCCAAAAGTTAAAAACGCAGTTGGCGAAACGCGCGATTCAAGCGCTTCCGCTTTCCGCCGCGACGGGGCAAGGCGTGCGCGAATTATTGCGCGGCGCGATCGCGCTTCTCGACGCGCTGCCGCCCGAAGCGGCGTCCGCCGAAACGGACGCCATGCCCGTGTTTCGCCCCGCGCCTGATGAAGACGTCTTTACCGTCGAACGCGAAGGCAAAGTGGGCGACGCGCGAATTTTTCGCGTGCGCGGCATCAAAGCCGAGCGCGTCGCGCAAATGACGAATTGGGACCAACCGGAAGGCGTCCAACGCACGCATCGCGTCTTTCAGGCGCTGGGCGTCAACGCGGCGCTGCGCGCGGCGGGCGCGCAAGAAGGCGATTACGTTCGCATCGGCGACATTGAATTGGAATGGGGCGAAGGGATTGCATAGCGTATGAACCTGCCATTATTGGCGAGTTATCTCGGCGCCATCGCGTTCGAGCTCGCCTTTCCACTGCTGGTCGCGTTTTGGATTGGACGGCGCTATCGCGTCAGCTGGCGCTTTTTTCTGTACGGCGCGCTCGTTTTTTTTGTGACGCAAATGCTGATTCGCATTCCGCTCGTGCAGGGCGCGCAATTTTTGCTGCGCGAACCATTGCAAAGCAATCAAATATTTTTGTATGCGTGGTTCGCGACCTTGGCGCTCACGGCGGGAATTTTTGAAGAGGGCGGACGCTGGCTCGGTTATCGTTGGCTCATCAAAAAAGATTTTACGTGGGCAAAAGGTTTGATGTATGGCGCGGGCCACGGCGGTTTGGAATCCATGCTGCTCGTCGGCGGACTGGCGTTATTGGGGCTAATCAATGTCATCGCGCTCAGCACAACCGATTTTTCGCAAATGAATTTGCCGCCCGACCAACTCGCGCAAATCGAAAGCGCGCGCCAACAAATCGCCGCGCTCGCGTGGTGGATGCCGCTGCTCGGCGCGTACGAACGTTTTATCACGATTTTCTTTCAAATCGCGCTTTCCATTTTGGTCCTGCAAACGTTTACGCGCGATTCGCTCAAATGGTTGTGGCTGGCGATCGCGCTGCACGCGCTGGTGGATTTTATCGCGGTGGTCTTGGCGCAGCTCGTCGGCGCGGTGTGGACTGAAGTCGCTATCACGCTGACGCTGCCGTTGAGTTTTGGTATCATCCGCTATTTTCAGCCGCGTCAAACGCCCGAGCTGCCCGCGTCTGGAACCACGCAAATTGCCGCATGAAAATCGGCATTCTCGGCGGCACCTTTGACCCGCCGCACAACGGTCATTTACAACTGGCGGAAGCGGCGCAGCGCCAGCTGCGCTTGGCGCAAATCGTATTCATGCCCGCGCCGCAGCCGCCGCACAAATTGGACGACTCGATTAGTCCGCTCAACGTCCGCATCACCATGCTGGAATGCGCGCTGCGCGACCAACCCACGTTCGTGATTTCGCTGCTCGAAGCCGAGCGCGCGGGGCCCTCGTATACGGTGGATACACTGCGGCAGTTGCGTCACGCTCTGCCGCCGCGCGCGCGAATTTTTTTCATTATGGGTTTGGATTCGCTGCAAAATTTGCCGACGTGGCATCAACCGCAGGCGATCGTAAAACTGTGCAAACTCGCGGTCTTGAAACGGCCCGGCTATTTTGTAGAGTTGGACGCGCTAGAGGCAAAAATTCCCGGCATAAAACGCGCGGTCGTTTTTATTCACGCGCCCGAGAACGCTATTTCAGCGAGCGAAATTCGCGCGCGCGCGGCGCGCGGCGAAACGCTTGACGGCATGGTTCCGCGCGTCGTCGCGAAATATATCGCGCGGCATCGCTTGTATCAAGCGCGCGTCAGCGAACCGAATGACCAGAATCCAGCTTTGGTTATGCGTCAGCCGTGACGCGGGTTTGGACGAAAAATGATCGAATGCGCGGAGGGCATCGAACGTCAAGTGGAGCAAGCGCAGTGAAGATTTCGCTTTCAACCGGTTCTTTATATCTTTATCCGTTACGTTGGACTTTTGGGTTGGCAAAACGCGCGGGTTTTGATGGCGTGGAATTGGTCATCAGTCCCGAAGTGGAATGGCGCGGTGTTGAATATATCAAGAAACTGGCGCAAGAATTTCAACTCGCCGTGCTGACCGTGCATCCGCCGCTTTATAGTTATCCGGGCTGGCGCGATCTCAACGAATCGTACGCGCCCATTATGGAAAAAGCGATGGCATTGACCGAAGGCGTTGGCGCGCAGTTGATGGTGGTGCATACGCCGCGCGCGCGCGCGTACGACGACGCGGTGGGTAAAACGTTCGTAGACAAAGTGGTCCAAGCGCGCAATGCGCTCAACGGCGGCAGTTTGAAATTGGGTTTGGAAAACGGCGCCAAGTATCCGGGGCGCGACGAGCGTTATATTTTGCGCGCGCTGCCCGAATTGCGCGAATTCGCAGAGCGCCACAATCTCGCCTTGACGCTCGATACCGCGCATCTCGGCGCCTCTGAATTGGATTTATTGGATTCGCTGCAATGGTTCGACGGACGCGTGGCGAACGTGCATTTGTCCGATTTGCGCGCGGTGCCGCATTGGATTCACAGCCAACCGCGCTTGCACAGTTATTTTCGGCAGCATCAATTTCCCGGCGTCGGTCTTTTGCCGCTGCCGCGATTTTTGCGCGAGCTAGAACGGCGCGGTTACGATGGTATCATCACGTACGAGCTTTCGCCGCTGGCAATCAACGCGTTGACGCCGTGGCGCGTAGAAGCGAAATTGCGCGCGGCGGTAGAGTTTGTGAAAAAGAATATCGCGAGCTAGACGCCGCGTCGCGTCCAAAGAACTTGCGCATCGCGCAAACTTTGACATTCATCATTTATACATAATCATTTGCGTGCAGCGAAATAGCGCAATCACTTTATGGTTGCCTTCGTCGCGCACCGTCGCATCCCACACCTGCGTCGTGCGTCCGCCGTGAACCAGCACAGCTTCGCAATGAATCGCGCCGCGCCGCGCCGTCCCCAGAAAATTAGTTTTCAATTCGACCGTCGTAAAATTTTTCGCGTCTTCGGGCAATGTGGCGACGCAGCCGTAACCGCACGCCGTATCCGCCAGCGCGACCACCGTCGCCGCGTGCAAAAAACCGTTTGGCGCGAGATGATGCGTTTCAATCTGCAAACGCGCCGTCAAACGTTTCGGCGCGACCTCCAAAATCTCAATCCCCAAATAGCCGGGGAAATGATTCTTGCCGTGCGTTTGAAAAAATTCAGGTGTGCGCATAGTTAATCAGATGCTCGATAATGAATTGTTTGCTCGCGGATGGATTTCCATTTGTTCAGATGCGCTTCTTTGACATCGGCGCCTGCATCAAATTCAGCTTGCAGATTTCGCGAATAGAGTCGCAGAAAATCGGCTGGCGCTTCAATCAGACGCAAATAATCACCCCTAATTGAGCTGGCGCATTCACGTTACCCTCCATATCCCGTTGTCGCGATGAATTAATCGCTTTTCGCGCAAAAACTCTTGAGCGCGGCGAACATAGTGTTTCCATCGTTTCCCGAAATGTTGACCGTTAACAACTCGATCAATCGAATCATCACATATATCTGGATGGATATTCTGAACTTGTGTATGAAGTTCGGGTGTAGACACCCCTTCGGGAGTGCGCTGCAAAATCATCATTATAGTTTTTGAAAATACACTATTGATAGATTGATTGTTTTCAAGTCGCTTTGCGAAAAGCAAATCTTGGATTTCATTTTTCGATTGTGCCATTTTCTTGTTGAATTCACGCATTGCCGCGTTTTTGAGCGCGTTGCGCTGAAGTGTTTCCAGTTTGATGATTTGTTCCTCAATCCGATCAAGCAAAGCGTTGTCAACGGCGATCCCTAAAGACATGTACGCGCGCATGTCTTGGACGATTGTTTGAACCTCTGCGCGATTTTGCAAGATCACGCCATATTCATAATTTGTCCTCAAACCGCCATTTGTAAAATTCGCGGAGGTGACGAAAGCAATTTTCTCATCGGCAATGAAAACTTTTGCATGCAAGCTTGGCAAACTCGTGATTGATACGTTAGCGAATCCATTCGCAAGTATTCTTAAAGCGCCAAGATCCAAACTCTTGGAAAGGATGTTCTCAAGAGAAAGATTTGTCAGAACCTGAACGTGGTCAAGCGATGAAGGTTTCACTTGCAGGAGCCAGTGCGCGGCAGCCGTTTTAATATACGGCGAGGATATGATGAGTTTTGATTGGCAATTCTCGATGAGATGCGCGAGATGAGGTTGAATTGGCGATATTGAGAGAAGGATGTCGTTCATTTGCAGAGTTCTCGAAAGATTTAATGTGATTATACAATTGTTCGAGCGTCTTTTTGTCAAGCCATTCTAATCTGGTGATTACCCACATCTCGAAAACGCAGCGGATTTCCAGACCCCAAGGGTTTTCGAAAACCCTTGGGGTCTGGAAATCCGGGCAAGCGCCAGATTCTAATTGGCAAGAACTCGTCGTTGCCCAGTTTGGCGCACTCGCGTCAAATATCTCGGTCTTGCCACCGCGTACAACCAATACAACGCGCGGTTCACGACGAAATCGTGCGCGGGAACGCGTTCCACAAACTCGCCGCCGAAACCCATTTTGAATTTATAAACGCCATACATCGAATCGGATTCGTTTAATTTATTTGGCGCGCCCCAAAAATCATATTCTGTCGCGCCGTGCGCTTTTGCCCAACGCATCGCTTCCCATTGCAACAAATGATTGGGCATCCAGTCGCGGTGCGTGTTGCGCGACGCGCCATAAAAATACCACGCGCGTTTTTCAAATAAAAACAAAATAATTCCCGCAATCGGTTCGTCGTTCACGCGTGCGAGAAACATTTTCGCTTGCCCCGCGTTCTCCATCGTCGTCCACACGTCGCGATAGTATTCAAACGGACGAATCAAAAACCCATCGCGCGCGCTCGTCTCGGCATACAGCTCATAAAACAATCTCCAGTCTCCCGTCTCCAATCTCTCAATCTCTACGCCCCTCTTTTCCGCGAGCCGAATGTTGTAGCGCCATTTATTTTTCATCGCCGCGAGAATTTCTGATTTATCGCGCGCAAGGTTGAGCGTGACGGTGTTGTGAAATTGGATTTGTTCGGTGGACACGCGCCAACCGCGTTGGGCGAAAATGTTCGCCGCGTTTTGCATGACGCGCACATCGGGGTCCACTTTGACAAAAATCGCGCGTTGGGCGCGCGCGATGTGTTCCAATTCCTTTAGCACGCGCTCAAATAATGGCACATTCTCAAAATCGAGCGCGGGACCCTTTGGCACGTAGAGAACGCCGAACGGGGCGCCCGGCAGCGAGCGACGTAGAATTTGCGCGACAGCACAGGCAGCATTGTTTTCAGAGAAAACAACGCGCTGTGCTGACCAGCCGTGCCGCGCTTTGATTTCGCCCCACGCCCACGTTTGCAAAACATGCGCGTACGGAATTTGCGCGAGCGCGGCGTCCCACGTCCGGGGATCAGTGATGATTGCGCTCGCCAAGAATTTAAAATCCGCGCGGGCGCGTGGCATATTACAAACTGGCGTTATGCTTTGCCGTGACAATGTTTGTATTTACGCCCACTGCCGCAAGGACACGGGTCATTGCGGCCAACCTTGGGCGCGGCGCGTCGAATAGTTTGCGCTGCCGCCGCGTCGTTGCGTGCGACAGCGCTTGCGGCGGACGACGCGCTTGGCGCCGCGGGCGCGCTG
Source organism: Anaerolineae bacterium (assembly GCA_021463195.1). Taxonomy (GTDB): domain Bacteria; phylum Chloroflexota; class Anaerolineae; order UBA4142; family SHND01; genus SHND01. The sequence continues at coordinate 15,677 of JAJTXZ010000069.1, read as the reverse complement.
CGCTGCTTGATTTTTTCTTGCTGCGCGAGAATCTCTTGGCGTTTCGCTTCCCATTCTTTTTCGCGTTCCGCGGACGCATTAATCTCTTGATACGTTTCAAGTAGATTGAATGGGTATGGCGAAGGCGTTTCGGATTTTGCCAGCAGCTCCGTATATTCACCCAAATCGCCCATGACGCTTTCATCCATCCAACCGTCGCGATACAACGCTTCGATTTGCGCGCGGCTTGAAATATCGTTCAATAGCGCCAGACTCGTTGCCGTGAACGACCACACAACATTTGGTTTTTCAGGACGCGGTTTGGGAATAATCAATTTACCGCGCGTATCCAGCGCGGGCAGCGCGTTCCGCAAAATCGTCTGCGCCTGAGCGCGTTCAGTGGGAAATTGAACGGCGATTTCTTGCAACGTGGTGGGCATGGCATAGCGCACGCCTTCCGGCGCCGTCGTGTCATTTAACAATGCCTCCGCTTCGGGGAACAACGCCATCCCGTACGCCGCTAACGGCTGTTCGAACCATTCGATCAGATTTCGGTTTTCCGGTTCGCGCAGCAGTCGAAAGAAAATCGGAATAGCTTGCGCTTCGCGGAAATGAATCAATAAATGTCCCGCGTGCACCGCGGCGTACCAACGCGGGTCGTCTTGGGTCCAATCCGCGCCCGGCGGCGCGGCGAGCATTTCCAACAAGCCCGCCGACAAATCCAAGCGTCGGTCCATGCACACGCGCATCAAATCTAAATCGGGCGCGCGTCCCGCCATTTCGATTTGACGCAATAATTCGGGCGCGCTCATTGCGCGATAATTTTCTGTCATGGAATATCATCCTTGTATTTCGGTTAACGTCATTGTAATCGAGAATCTTTTGCTGACAACTGCCACAAATGGACGCGGCGCGTGTATAATCGGCGCATGAGCAAATTCGCAAACACTCCCCATATCCGCCTGGACCCTGCTGACATTTCGCCGTATGTGTTGACCTGCGGCGACCCGGCGCGCGCGCAGCGCATCGCCGAATTTTTAACCAATGCTACCCAAGTCGGCGCTTGGCGCGAGTATCACACTTTTACGGGTGAATACAAAAATCTGCGCGTCACCGCGATTTCGCACGGCGTCGGCGGCGCGGGCGCGGCGATTTGTTTTCACGAATTATTCGGCATCGGCGCGCATACCATTATTCGCGTCGGCACATGCGGCTCGTATCTGAGCGCCCTGCGCGCGGGCAGTTTGTTGATTGGCACAGGCGCGTCGCGCGAAGATGGCACGTCGAATGTCTTGGCGCCGCCAGAGTATCCCGCTGTATCGGATTTGGATGTGACTCTGGCGTTACGTCACGCGACGCAAGCGCGCGCGGACTTTAAATATAAACTGGGGGTGGTACGCAGCGACGCGGCGTTTTATCACGAACTGACGCCTAACCCGCATCAACTATGGGCGGATGTCGGCGCGGTCGGCATCGAGATGGAACTCGCGACGCTTTTGATTCAGGCGTCCATTCATCGCGCGCGCGCGGGCGGCATTTTTGTCGTGGACGGCAATCCAAACGAAAGCGCGGGCGACATGGCGGATTATAATCCGCACCGCGAAGCGGTGCAGCGCGCGCAAAACGCGGCGATTGAAATCGCGCTCGACGCGCTGCGCGCGCTCGCGAATTCGTAAACGGATTGCGCGCGCTTTTAGAAAAACAGATGAAAACACTCCGCCAATTTTTGAAAATCCTCCAAGTCGCGGCCGGATTAAGCGCGTTATTTTTACTCTTGTCATTCCACAGCGCGTACGCGCAAAATCACGCGCCGCCGCGCGCGCATTCGACGCGCGAAATTTTGCGCGCCTTGAACGGCGCGCCATGTCCCAACAGCGCATTTACCTGCGTGACGCTCACTGTGCCGCTTGACCATTTCAATCTCGCGGATACGCGCACGCTCGCTGTCGTCTTTGCGGTGTTGCCCGCGACGGGCACGCGGCAAGGCATGTTTGTCACGGCGACGGGCGGCCCGGGTTCGGCGGGCATCGGCTGTTGCGCGGATTATTACACCTCATTTTTCGCGCGCGGCATCACGGAACATTTTGACATTGTGTTTTTCGACCAACGCGGCGTCGGTCTTTCGGGCGGCTTGACCTGTCCCGACGCGGCGGCGCAATGGTATCAAAGCAAATGGCGCGGCGATACGCCAAAACGCGCGCAAAATTTGCGCGCCGCGGCGCGCCGCTTTTCAGAGGATTGCGCGCAAGCCAGCGCCCTGGCGGACCGCGCGAAATTTTTGGGAACAAAACAAGCGGTCGAAGATTTGGAAGCGTTTCGCGCGCTGATAGGCGATGACCGCTTGTGGTTGTACGGCGAAAGTTATGGCACGCAATACGCGCAAATGTACGCCGACGCGCACGCGGACCATTTGGCAGGAATGATTTTGGATGGCACAGTGGACTTGACGCTCGCCGGCATGCCGTATTATGCCGGGGCGGTCCAAGCTTTTAACGATACGCTGGTGGCAACGCTGGCGGCATGTGAAAGAAATAGCGCTTGCGCGCGCGATTTCAATATGAATCCTCTCGCCGCGTACGACCAACTTGCCGCGCAGCTGCGCGCGAAAAAACAAAATATCCTGTTTCCGCTCGGCAATGGGACGCGCGCCGCGCGCGCGTTCGGCTTGGACGATTTGGAATCGGTTGGCACGGGCGAAATGTACAGCGAAAGCGGGCGCATGTTATTTACACGGGCGCTCGCCGCTTATGCGCGCGATGGCTCTTTGATACCGCTGGCGCGCTTGTTGTATCCGAATCTGGGCATAGACGAAACGACGTTGGCGCCGCTTCCGGATGATACGTGGTCGGACGCGATGTATTATGGCGTCGAGTGCCAAGATTACGGATATTTCACAGATGATGTGACGACCAGCGAAAATAATTTTTTCGCGGGGGCGATGCCGGTGGAGCAAAGCGGGCTGCGGCTCGCATCCATGATCTGGGGCGATTTGCCGTGCGCGTCGTGGCTCGATTCTTCAGCGGATGCCACGCGTCCTCCGCCGACGCGCGCGCCCGGCGTGCCAACCTTGGTGTTGAATGCGCGACGCGATCCGATTACGCCGTGGAATGGCGCGCGCGCGGTGTATGAAAATTTGGATGACGGTTATTTGATTACGCAGCGCGGGGGGCCGCATGTGATTTTTGGACGCGGCGTAAATTGTGTTGACAGCATTGTCAACGCGTTTTTAATTGAGGCGCGCGTGCCCGCGCAGCGCGAGACGGAATGTCCGGGGCGCGTGATGACATCGTATGCGTCGCTCGCGCCGCGTGACGTGAGCGCATTCGCTTCGCCGCTGCAAGCGCTGCAATCGGCGGAAACAGAGATTTATTATTTGCCCGAATTTTGGTACTGGGATTATGCGACGTTGACGCGCGTGGGGTGTCCGATTCAAGGCACGCTGCAATTTCGCGCGGAGGGCGATAGCGTTTTGTTTGACTTGCGGCAATGCGCGTTCACCAATGGATTTGTCATGACAGGGCAAGGTTCTTTTGAAAGCGCGCAGGACCGGTTTCGTTTGCGCGTGACGGTGAGCGGCGCGCAAAATTGCAAACTCGCATACGAACGTGTTGGCGTCAAATCATCCGCGCGCGGCAAGTGCGCTCAATCGCGCATGCAAGCGGTCGCGTCATTTGATTCGCCACTACCCGCGCCGTCGCAACCGCGCGACTTGATGCGGCCGACAAGGAAACTGCGCGCGCGCGGAATGTTTATGGATAACGCAGCCAAGTTCGCCGTATCCGATTTGACTGGGCGATAATTGCTGATCGCGCGTCATTGCGCGATTGGCGCGCGCGGCGTCATCCGAAACCCTGCGCGCGGAGTTTGCGCGCGAATTGATAGAGCCGCGCTTTGGGCGCGCTGAATACAAAATCCCACGCGCCGGTGTAGCGCACAATCGTTCCGCCGAAACCTTGTTTGAATTGGTATAACGAAGTCGGCAAATTTTCGGAATCAGCGTGCGCGGCGCTATTTGCGGGAATACCCCATAAATCATAGTTCGCGCAGCCGCGCGCTTTTGCCCATTGAATCGCCGCCCAATGCAGCGCGTGATTGGGCATCCGCTGACGTTCGGCGTTGCCCGAAGCGCCATACAGATAAATCGCCTGCGCGCCGAACGCGGTGACAAAGAGCATGGCGAGCGGCTGCGTTTCGTATTCGGCAATCAAAAGGCGCGCGTAATCGCGCGCGACGAGCGCGTTAAACGCGGCGTGATAATAATCTAAACCGTGAACGGCGAAATGGTCGCGCGCGCCGGTGACGCGCAGCAGTTCATAAAAGTTTGGCACATCCGCGCGCGTTCCGACGCGTACGCTAATTTCTTTTTTTTCGGCGAGGCGAATGTTATAGCGCCATTTTGATTTCATGCGCGCGAGAATCGCGTCGAGGTCGGCGGTAAGGTCAAGCTGGATGGTCGCGGGCGGTTGAATCGTTTCATTAGTTGGCGCGGCGCGCGCGGCGCGCAAAATTTCGACGCGCGCATCGTTTTGCGCCCAATCGGGTTCTAGTTTCAAGAGGAATGCGCCGCGCGCGCGAACGCGCTGAATCAGCGCGGCGAGAAAAGGCGCGAGCGGCGCGGCGGGTTTGCCAAAGGGGCCGCGCGGCAGATAGGCGATGGTGAAACCGGGCGCGAGCGAACGATAGAGCAGCTGCGCGCCCGCGTGAATCGTTTCACCGTCGCGCCACAGAACGCGTTCCGCGCGCCAGCCAAAGCGTTGTTTGAGTTCGCCCCACCCAAAAGTTTGCAGCACATGGGCATCGTGCGCCAGACACGCCGCGTCCCAGTGGGCGGCATCGGAAATAGTTTGGAGTGTGATATCCGAAATCATGCGGGCGATGATTATACTCTAGTTTGTTTTTTCGCTTGCCGATTCGTGTTTTGCGGCGCGAGATTAGACGCGGATGAGAGCGCGGCGCAATTTGGCTTGCAATAAAATTAGAATTGTGTTAGTATGCCGATTGTTCAGTACGGCACAAGGTATGCCGTACCGATTTTTTTGCGAGTGAACGCGGACGGATTGTAAATTTTTTAATTCGCTTGCATTCGCGCCGCGCTCGCATCATCTTCTCGACTCGGACACCCATCGGGCAAATCCGCCATGTTTAAACTGCACGATGAGGTGTCAGACGATACCGCCAGCGGCGATGTAATACGCGCGGCATAAGGTATCAGGCGGCGCGTTGTCACACTCGCATGCGGGTGTGATAGCGAGTCCGGAGCATTCATCATGTTGGAACGGTATGCCCTAATCGGTCTATTTGCGTTTGCTGCCATCACATTTCCAATCGCTCCGCTGATTCTTGCTTTTCTCTTTCGCCCCAAAAAGCCCAATCGGCTCAAGCAGTCTACGTACGAGTGCGGTATTGAAATCCAGAACCAAGCGCCCGAAGCGGAAAATATCTGGGTGCAATTTCGGGTGCAATATTATATTTACGCGATTCTGTTTGTGGTGTTTGACATCGAAGTCGTCTTTGTCTATCCGTGGGCGGTCGCGTTGAATCAGATGAGCGCGTTTTGGATTATCGAAATGGCGATTTTCATGATGATTTTGTTGGGCGCGTTGGCGTATGCGTGGCGCAAGAACTTGCTCGAGTGGGTGTGAGGGAGCCGTAGATGGATATCCTGTCGTTCATATTGAATCCATTCGTCAGTCTGTACAATCTAATTCGTGACGCGCTCACGGCGCTCTTGTTATCGTTCGGCATAGCGTCGGATGTGGTAGCCATTATTGTTTTTCTGGTAATGGGGCTAATCGTTGTCACCGCCATTTTAATTTTGGCACCGGTACTGATGATGTACACGACGTTGTTGGAGCGCAAAGTCGTGGCGCGTATGCAAGACCGTATTGGGCCTAATCGTGTCGGCAAGTTTGGGTTGCTTCAACCGATTGCGGACATGATTAAATTCTTGACCAAAGAAGATATTGTGCCGGAAGGGGTGGACCGCGTTTCGCATCTGTTGGCGCCGATTGTGTCGGTGATTCCGGTGGTGCTTTCTTTTGCCGTGCTTTCTTTTGGCGTGGGCATGGGCGCGGTAGACCTGAATCTCGGCTTGTTGTTTTTGATGGCAATGGGTTCGATGGCGACGATCGCGGTGTTTATGGCGGGCTTTGGCTCGCATAACAAGTTTGCGTTGATTGGCGGGATGCGCGCGGCGGCGCAAATCATCAGCTATGAAATTCCGCAAATTTTCGCGGTGGCGATTCCGGTGATGCTCGCCGGTTCGATTTCGCTGAATCGCGTGATTGAGCAACAAAGCGGTTTGTTCGGCTTGGGCTGGTTTTTCTTTTATGTCCCGGTCGGGCCCATCGCTTTTTTTGTGTATCTGCTCGCGGCGACGGCGGAAATCAATCGCGTGCCGTTCGATTTGCCGGAAGCGGAATCGGAATTGGTTGCAGGTTATCATACGGAATATTCCGGCATGAAATTCGGTCTGTTTTATCTCGCTGAATTTTTGAATATGTTTATCATCAGCGCGATTGCGGCTTCGATTTTCTTTGGCGGCTGGCAGGGGCCCTTTGTGCAGCAAGTTCCGGCGTTGGGCATCGTTTACTTTTTCGGCAAGACGTTTCTGCTCATTATCATTCAGTTGTGGTTCCGCGGTTCGCTGCCGCGCATTCGGGTGGACCAGCTGATGAATTTTGGGTGGAAGCGACTCGTGCCGGTGATGATTGGCACGATTTTATTCACGGCAGTCCTTTTGTGGTTCTATCGCGGAGTGCTGGACTATTTGAAAGGGTTGGGTGGCTAAGTCATGGATGTCTCAACCATTATTGCCCAACTGCTCTTTTTCCTCGTCGCGGCATTGACCTTGACCGCCGCGTTCTTGACCGTGCTGGCGCGCAATGTGTTTCACGCCGCGCTCGCGTTGGTCGGCACCTTCTTTGGCGTCGCCGCCATCTATTTGATGTTGGAAGCCGAGTTTCTGGCAATCGTCCAGATATTGATTTATATCGGCGCCATCGCGGTCTTGATTTTGTTCGCGGTCATGTTGACGCGCGGTTTGATGCAGCATGACCAGATAAGTTTCAATCATCAATGGGCGTGGGTGGCGCTCGTCGTCGGCACTTTGTTTCTCGGCATGTTTATTTTGATTCTGCAAGTGCCGTGGCTGCAAAGTGGCGCGGCAGTGACAGCGGATACGGTGCCATCTTTGGGGCAACAGTTAATGACCACCTATCTGCTGCCGTTCGAGGTTGTCTCGGTTCTGCTGCTCGCGACATTGGTCGGCGCGTTCATTATCGCTCGCGAATAACGGATGAATCATTGGCGGCAAGTTTGACCTGATTCATTGCGCGTTTTCGACTGAATTATGATTACACAGATTCCTCTCGTCTATTATCTTGCCCTGGCGGCGGCGCTGTTTTGCATTGGTTCGTTTGGCGCGCTGTCGCGCCGCAACGCGATCGCCGTCTTGATGGGCATCGAGTTGATGCTGAACGCGGTCAATATCAATTTGGTCGCGTTTTGGCGTTATGGCGCCGCGGATCCGCTGGTAGATCAAGCGGGGATTGTCTTTGCGTTGTTCGTCATTACGTTGGCGGCAGCCGAAGCCGCAATCGGGCTGGCGTTAATTATCGCGATTTACCGTTCACGCGATACGGTGAATGTGGAAGAAATCAATCTCTTAAAGTGGTAATTCTAGTCCAAAGTTAAAAGCGAAAAGCGGGGTCTCGCTTTTGGCTTTGCGCTTTGCGCTTATCCAATATGGTTCAGAATTTCACGCTCTTTATTCCGCTGCTGCCGTTTCTGGCATTTGCCATTATCGTCCTATTGACGCGGAACAATAATCGCTTGAGCGCGCTGGTCGCGATTTTGAGTATTGTCGCCGCGTTGATGTTATCGTATGGCGTATTTCTGGAAGCGTTGTCTGAAGGCGCCGAGTTAGCGGCGAATCCATTTTATGGCGCACCCATCGCCTGGATGCCGTTCGGCGGGATGACAATTAATTTTGGCTGGTACGTGGATCCGATCGGCGCGGCGATGCTCTTTATGGTGCCGACGGTGTGTTTGATGATTTTCATCTATTCCACCGCGTACATGCGCCACAATCATGTGGATGAACACGGCCATCCGCACGCGGAAGACGACCCGCGTTACGCGCGCTTTTTCGCGTACATTTCGTTGTTCACGGCAATGATGCTCTTGCTCGTGGTTTCGTCGAACCTGCTCCAATTTTTTATCGCGTGGGAAGTGATGGGTTTTTGTTCGTACGCCCTTATCGGCTTTTGGTCATTTCGCGGGCGCAAAGAACATCATATTGACGATGCCCAAGTCGGGCGCGCGCGCGGCGCTGCCATTAAAGCGTTTTTGACGACGCGCGTCGGCGATATTTTATTCATGACGGGCATGATTCTGTTGTTGATTACGCTCGGTTCGCTCGATTTTAATAAAATGTACGATCCGGCGGCGATGAATAATATGTTGGCGGGGTTGGCGCAGCCGCTGCCGGGCGTCGAATGGCCCGTTGTGATTGCGCTGTTAATCTTTGGCGGCACGATTGCCAAGTCGGCGCAATTTCCGCTGCATATCTGGCTGCCCGACGCGATGGAAGGGCCGACGCCGGTCAGCGCGTTGATTCACGCCGCGACGATGGTTTCCGCCGGTATCTTTTTGATTATTCGCGCATATCCCCTTTTGGAATTCGCGCAACAGACGAGCGGCCCCGCTATGCAGATTGTCGCCTTTGTCGGCGCGTTTACGGCGCTGTTCGCGGCGACGATTGGACTGGCGCAAAATGATATCAAACGCGTGCTCGCCTTTTCGACGATTTCACAGCTCGGGTATATGTTGGCGGCGTTGGGCATCGGCGCGTTCGTGTCGGGTTCGTTTCATCTCCTTACGCACGCGTTTTTCAAAGCGTTGTTGTTTCTCGGCGCGGGCGCGGTGATTCATTCAATCGGCACAAATGATATGTTCAAAATGGGCGGCTTGATTCGTAAAATGCCCATTACAGGGATTACGTTTTTTGTCGGCGCGTTCGCGTTGATGGGCATTTTTCCGCTGTCCGGTTTTTGGAGCAAGGACGAAATTTTGCTGGACGCCATGCGCGAGGGTTTCTATCCGCACGCCGGCATGTCGCAAGACCTTTTCCTCCAAATCATTTATCTCATGCTCGCCATTGCCGCGTTCTTGACCGCGCTATACACTGGGCGACAACTGTTTCTCACGTTTCTCGGCAAGCCGCGCGATCAAGCGGCGTACGATCACGCGCACGAATCGCCGGTTGCGATGTGGGCGCCGTTGGCAGTGTTGGCGACATTCACGGTCTTTTTGGGCTTTTGGAATACGCCGTTCGCGCCGGCTTTTTTCCATTTTGTCGGCGAAGGCGGATTCATGGGCTTGCCGCCGTTTGAACACTCCGAATTTGACCCGATTGCCCTGACCAATATGTTGGTTTCGACGGGGATTGCGCTGAGCGGCTTTGCGGTGGCTTGGGGATTATACGGTTTTCGTCCAATTCAGGCGGGACAACCGGACCCGTTGGCGCGTTTGGGGTTCGTCTGGAAAATCCTCGTCAACAAATATTGGCTCGACGAGCTGTACGGCTACAAAATCAATTTGGATGGGACCGCGCAACCGGGGTTGCTTATTCGCTTGGTGGGCGCGTTTATGCGGCTGTGCGCTTGGTTCGACCGCAACGTCGTGGACGGGTTGGTCAATCTCGCGGGCTGGCTTTCCAGAATTCTCGCGCGCTTGTGGGGTTGGGTGGATACCCATATCGTGGACGGCTTGGTCAATGCCACCGCGTCGGTAACCGGCGAAATCGCGGAATGGTGGCGCACGATGCAGACCGGCAATGTCCAGAATTATGCTTTGATGGCGATGGTGGGCGCGATGGCGATTGCAATCCTATTCTTGCTGCGATCGTTCACATAGACTTATGGAATACGCAACTGGCGCGCGCCAAAGACGCAGGCGCCTGCTAAAGGCGGAGGATGTTGTTCAATGATCCCGTATCTTTCTCTTATCACGTTCATTCCACTGTTGGGCGCAATCATTATTCTGTTTCTGCCCAACGACAAGGCGATCAAACAGTTCGCCATTGCGTGGAGTATTATCCCGCTGGTTTTGGCAACGGTGGCATGGGCTACGCTGTCCAGCTGGGCGCCGCCCTATAATTTTGTATACAACGCGTGCGGCGTGACGATTGACTCGGCGAGCGCGGGCTATACGTTTGGCGAATGCGCGCCGTGGATTTCGACGCTCGGCATCCAATATCATTTGGGCGCAGACGGTCTAAGCATGCCGCTCATTTGGTTGACGACGCTGCTGACTACGCTCGGATTATTTTATTCCGCCAAGGTCATCCAAAACCGCGTCAAGGAATTCTTTGCCCTCTTTTTGCTGCTCGAAGTGGGCATGTTGGGCGTGTTCGTTTCTCTTGACCTCTTTTTATTTTACGTCTTTTGGGAAATCGGGCTCGTGCCAATGTATTTCCTCATCGGTATCTGGGGCCACGACACCGACCGTCCGCAATACGCCGCCATCAAGTTCTTTATGTACACTTTGGCGGGTTCGGTGTTTATGCTCTTGGGCATCATCGCGCTGTATCTCTACTCATCGCCCAATACCTTTGACATGACACTGTTGGCGGCGAATCAAGCCAATATGCCGTTTAGCAAGGATGTCTTGATTTCATCGCTCGCGTTCCTCGGCTTTTTCTTGGCGTTCTCGATCAAGATGCCGTTATTTCCGTTCCACACCTGGCTGCCCGACGCGCACACTGCCGCGCCGACCGCCGGCTCGGTCATTCTGGCGGGTATCCTTTTGAAATTGGGCGGATACGGTTTCTTTCGGATTCTGCTGCCGATTTTTCCCCAAGTGTCGCAACAATGGGCTTTTTGGATTGGCGTGCTGGCGGTGATTTCGATTGTGTATGGCGCGCTTGTCGCTATGGCGCAAACCGATTTCAAACGGCTGGTGGCGTATTCATCGGTGAATCATATGGGTTTTGTGATTCTCGGTTTCGCGGCGGCGGCGGCATTGACTGCCGAACAGATGCAAAATCCGCACTATATCAACAACGGCGCGTCCGCCATCAATGGCGCTGTGCTGGCAATGTTTAGTCATGGCGTGATTACGGGCGGCTTGTTCTTTCTCGTCGGTATGTTGTACGAACGCACGCATACGCGCGAATTGGCGCTGTTCGGCGGATTCGGTTCGCAAATTCCCGTGTATGGCGCGCTGCTGCTGCTAACTTCGTTCGCTTCGCTCGGTTTGCCGGGTTTGGCGGGTTTCGTCGGCGAATTTATGGTCATGAACGGCGCGTATTCCACGCTCACCCTGTTGGCGTTTATCGCGGTGTGGGGGATTGTCTTTACCGCCGCCTACTTTTTGTGGAAAATCATCCAGAAAATATTGTTGGGCAACGTGAGCGAACAATGGGCAAAATTGCCCGACCTCAAGGGCTATGAGATTTTGACGCTCGCCCCGCTGGCGGTGTTGATGTTTGCCATCGGTCTTTTTCCGAATTGGATTCTCGACACCATCAACACGGCGAGTATCGCTATTCTGGAATATATGAAGCGGATGTAACAATGCGTAATTCACAAGACGCGCGCTCCATCCGGACGCGCCGCGTCTTGCGCATTCGGCATTGACCAATTTCACGCATGGACGTATTCGTATTATTTTATCTCAGCCCCGAGCTGATACTGATGGGCTTTGCCCTGCTCATCTTGGGTTTGGATTTGCTCTGGCGCGAGCGCAATGCGCAGACTTTGGGCTATCTCGCGCTGGCGGCGCTAGTCGCCGCGTTAGGGATGAGCATCGTGCTGGGTTTGCGCGTCAGCGCTACCGACGCCTCCGGACTCCAATGGGGCAATCAAGTCGCGCTCTTTTGCGGTGTGTGCGGCGGAACGTTCGCGGATTTGCTATATTGGGCGCCGCGTGATTTGGCGGACGCGCTCTATGTCTCGGACAATCTGACCAATTTCTTTCGCATCGTCGGTTCGCTCACGGGTATTATCGTTTTGATGGCGTCGTTCGATTATATGCGCGCGCGCAAATATGCCGGCGAGTTTTACGCGCTCTTTTTACTCGCCGTCGCCGCGCTCATTATGATGGCGGCTTCGACCAACTTGCTCATGATTTTCCTTACGCTGGAATTTTTGAGCATCATGTCGTATATCCTCACCGGCTTTTTGCGCGAGGACAAACGCTCCATCGAGGCGGCGCTCAAATATTTTCTGTACGGCGCGATCGCATCGGCGGTGATGCTGTATGGCATGTCGCTATTTTATGGCGCGACCGGTTCGCTCAATCTGGGCGAAATCGGCAAAGTCATTACGGGCGACACGAATTATGAAATTATGGCGCTCTTTGCCTTTGGTCTGATGTTGGCGGGTATCGGTTTTAAAATCGCGCTCGTGCCATTTCACATGTGGGCGCCCGACGCGTATGAAGGCGCGCCGACGCCCGTCACCGCATTCTTGTCGGTTGGACCTAAAGTGGCGGGCTTTGCGGTGCTGCTGCGTGTCGTGCTTCAAGTTATCGTCGTTTACCGCAACGACTGGGTGACAATCTTTGCGACGCTCGCCATCTTGACCATGACGCTGGGTAATGTCGTCGCGCTCACGCAGACGAACCTCAAACGTTTGTTGGCGTATTCCTCTATCGCGCAAGCGGGTTATATGCTGATCGGCATGGCTTCGATTTCGTTCAGCGCCAATCCGTTGGAAGGCATCAACGCGGTGTTGATTTACATCGCGGCGTATCTGTTCACCAATCTCGGCGCGTTCCTCGTCGTGATCGCGATTGAAAACAAAACCGGCGCGGTAGACCTTTCGCAATATAGCGGCATGATTAAACGCGCGCCGGGGCTCGCCGTCCTGATGGTGTATTTTATGTTGTCGCTCGCGGGCATTCCCCCGACCGCAGGTTTTCTAGGCAAGTTCTTTGTATTCGGCGCTGCCATTAATGCGGACCTCGGTTGGCTCGCCGCTATCGGCGTCATCAACAGCGTCATCAGTTTGTTTTACTATATGCGCGTAATTCGCCCAATGTTCTTTGAAGTCGCGCCCGAAGGCGCCGCGCCCATCACGTATAGCCGTTGGATTCGCGCCGGCTTGGTGATTACGTCCGTCATGACACTGCTCATTATGCTGCTCCCAATGCCGCTGTTTAATCTGGCTTCCTATGGCGCGCAAATCTTTGGCGTCGCGATGCGGTGATAAATTTCGCGGAACCAGCGAAAAATCAAGCCCATTTCAAGTTTCTTGAAATGGGCTTTTATTTTATAGCGGTCTCTGCGCCGACGGCTAATTTTTTGAAAATCGTATTTTGGGCAATAACGCGCCCGTTCTCTGTTTATATTCTTGATACGCGCCGCCGAATTTTTCAAGCATCATCGCTTCTTCGTTGGCGATGCGCGTGAGACAAATGATCAAAACCGGCGCCAAAAGCGTCAAGCCAATCAGTAGGTTGGCGGAGACAAGCAAAAAACCTACGCCTAATAGAATATACGCGGTGTACATGGGGTGACGAATCCGCGAATAAATCCCATTCATCACCAAAACATGGTCCGACCTGATTTCCAGATGCAAAGACCAATTTTTGCCGAGCGTTAGATACGCGCTCACAAAGCAGATAACTCCGCCTAACAAAATCGCGACGCCGACCCAGCGCAGCCAAATTGGCAGAGCGATGGCAAACCCATCCAGCTGCGCGGAGAATAAATATAGCGCGACAAAAACGGTCCAAGTTAAAAAGATACAAAAAGCCAAGACTTGCGCAATGCGATTTCGCCGCGTCAAAGGTTGAGAACCGTAACGACGTTTTCTGGCGCCAGAAAAACCATGCGTCAAAAATATTATTCCGAGCAGCGCGCCGATAATATATTTAAAGATGATTTCGGGCATTTATGGATTCTCTTCTCTGTCAATACGTTTGCCAAGCCACGATAATGTTTTTCAAATCCACATTATTCCGGGACTGGCGCATATCACAAGAGAAATAAAATCAATTTAAATCTTGGCTCAACTTGCAGAACCCGCATGTCCGCGCCTTTCAACCTGTATAAGCCAAAGTCCCAAGAGTGAATAGGCGGTTATGGCGCGCAATGAAAACTATCCGCCACGAATCTTGGCTCGAAAGACCATCCACTACGATTGCTTGGTTTCCATTTATCAGAATTTCAGCGCGCGCGATCCGTGGCTTGCTCGTTTCCGCAATTTTTGCGTCGGCTGCTTGAGCGACGGTGCGTCCTAAAGCAGCTTTGGTATTGACAAGGGCCAAAGATTCTCTCGGAAAAAAATCGCCTCCCGAAATGCCATTTGGATTAATGCTGCGCGCGCGGATTATTTTGCCTTCATCGTAAACAACGATTGCTTGTCAATCAACGCTTGTTTTGCTTTGTGGAGAACATCCAAGGCGTCAATATTGGTTCCAGAGTTTCGAATTAAAATGTACAATTCAGGATGATTAAGCGTCTCCATCCATTCATCAAAACCCATGCTGACTGCCCGCGCTTCAATCTGCGTCGAACCTTCATTTTGAATTTGCGCCCCAATCACTTTGCGGATGGAAAACACAGCCAACATTTTGGGTAGTGTTGTGCCATCGGTCATAGCGGCGCTAAGGATGTTAAGCATCGCCAGCGCCTGTTCGCGAATGCGTTCTTCTGAATGTTTTGTTTGATTGCGATTAAGCCAGCGGCGAAAATTTTCCGGCATAATCCATACCAGAAATTGCAAAAGCACGCTGGCAATTTGCATGAATAACGTAATAATCGCCAAAAGGTTGCCCAGTTGGCTCGTAATCAAAACAGAGCCCTCGGCAAGCGCCGTGCGAATCAAAGACGCTACAATCCCAATCATCAAAAAAATCACGTACCACATGATTAATTTGTAGCGCGACTTGATCCAGTCCTCCACCGCCGTTTCTCGTTCCAAGCCCTTGAATGCCTGATACGCCGCCCAAGCATGCCAGCCCCAAATAAGCAACTGGGTCGGGATATAAGCGTTCACCCACGGAGATTGATTCAAGTTTGATACCGAGCTGAAAACGCCATAAAGCACTCCAACCGTCGTTATCGCAAAGATAATCCAGAACCAAATCACCGGACTCTTTCTGCCCTGATAAAACGTCGTATGATTGAATAAAATAATCATCGGCTGCGTTAAAAGGGTTCCGAACCCTACAAGAAAGTAGAGACTGATTGGTAGGTCGCCTAATGGATTAGTTGGGATTGGCGCGAACATGGCGCCAATGGAAAAGAAAACAAAATACGCGCCAAGCCAGTTCAAGTTTGGCAGATTATTCTGACGCGCCGAGACAAACAGGCGCACGCCAATTATCAATCGCAATGTGATGAGCGTTAATAACAAAATATTTATAATCATGGCATATCTTTTTTGAGCAGAGCTGCGCCGAATCTCTGCGGTTGAATATTAAAATAGTTACGCGCTTTCAAACATTGCCTTGACGGGGCTTGGGTTCCGACAACAAGTCTACCTTAATAGGACTTTCGCTTGTCATTTTGAACCCCTCAATCCTTCGGGGTGAACTCTGCGAGAAATCTCGCGCTTTTCCACTGAGATTTCTCGCAAAACATGTCTCGAAGAATTGAGGGAACGGCTGCACAGAACTTGTCATGTCGAAGGGACTGAGACATCTCGCTCCGCTCGATGTGACAGTTCTCTGCTCACACAGCCCCT
>JAJTXZ010000068.1 GCA_021463195.1 Anaerolineae bacterium | reverse complement strand
CTGCCGGCGGGCGCGCCGCGCGCAAAGGGCGGAATGTTTTGCACGGCGTCGAGCGTTTGTTGGCGAATGCCGCTGCGCGAGGACAACCACGCGTCGGCTTCGGGGCCGTACAAAATCCACGCGCAGAACGCGTACACGAAATCGGGCAGCGGCGCGCCATGCGGCAGGCGTTGCGCGCGGAACATTTCAAACAGCGCGGCGTGATATTGCGCGTGATGCGCGTCGTCAATTTTGGGATAGCGCGGGTCGGACGCGTTGCCATATTGCCAGCCGCATTCGCCGGCGATAAAGGGCGGCACGAAACCGAGTTCGCGTTCAAAGACGGGCGCGAATTCCAAGAATTGTAAAATGCTGTCGGGATCGTCGTTGAGGGCTGCGCCCGGATGGTCGCGTTGATTCAATTCGTCGTACGGATAAGCGGGGGGATGATTGCCGCCGTAGGGATGCGGACAGAACCACATGCGCTCGATGACATTTTGCGCGCCAAGCGTTTTTAATTCCTGCAAGACGCTTTGCAATTCGTCGGTGTGTAAAACTTGCAATCCGGGAAAACCGCCTTCGTTCGCCACGCGGGTCGCATGTTCGCACCAGCGCGCGACAAAGACGCGCGGCTTGGGCATTTCGTCGCGCCATTCGTGCGGGTTTGACGGCTCGTTAAAAATTTGCACGTACGCGGGCAGATTCATCGTACTCAGATAACGCGCAAAGCGCGCGAAATCCAGAATATTGTCGTCAATGTGGCACAGCCAACGCGTGACCGGCAAGATGCCTTGCGCGGCGACAGCGTACGCGGCGCGCCCCAATTCTGATTCGTCCCCGTGCGGAATTAAACACCAGGTCGCGCGCAGTCGCGTCAAGATCGGCACGGCGCGTTCGAGCATTGGCGCGGCCAAGTCAAAACCCAAGTGCATGCCAATGCCGTTATCACGGGGGGGACGGGGAAAAAGCATTTTTGATTTAGGAACTGCTGTTACGTAATAGTATGGCAAATTTGAAATTTGCCATACATTTGCGCGCTATTTTTTAGCGAATGCGCGTAACGGGAGTTAGGAACGCAGATTTATGTTTTATCTGATTGCGGCGCAAAGCATAAATCAAAAATTATAAAGCTTGATCATCGCGGAATGACGAGTTTTTGCCCCGCGCGAATTTTTGCGTTCGCGTCGAGATTGTTCGCGTGAATGATGGCGTCCACCGTAGAGCCAAATTTTTTGGAAATGCCCCATACGGTCTCGCCTTGTTGCACGGTATAGGTGACGCTTGCGATGGGCAATTCGGGCGTCGGCGCGGACGCGGGCAATTCGGGCGTTGGCGCGGGCGCGGGCAGTTCGGGCGTCGGCTCGGGCGCGGGCAGTTCGGGCGTCGGCTCGGGCGCGGGCAATTCATTTTCCGGCGTTGGCGCAAGCGTAATCGGTGTGGGTTCGGGTGATTCCGTCGCGTCCCAACTGAATTTGCGTTCAAAGGACGGAATGCCGGCGACAGTATCAATCGTCAACTGTTTGGTGCCGAGCGGGCCGTACCACCATGAATCGGCTTGGCCGTCCGCTTGAATCCACGCGGTGCAGCAAAATAATTCGTCCATGAGCGGCGAATCGTCGGATAATTTGCCGTAACGAAACCATTCAAACATTTCGCGCGTGTACAATGCGTGCCATTCGTCGGGCAATTTTGGATAGCGCAAATCTTCTTCAACTTGCCATTGCCAGCCGCCTTCGCCGCCGAGCATGGGCAAGCAATAGCCGAGCGAATCCTCCATCCATTTTTTGAAAACATGCACGCGCAGCACGGCGGTATCATCGTCAAAAATCGTGTCGCCGGGATTTTTTTTCGTCGCGCGCAGTTCATTCAATTCGTCGAATGGCATCGAAAATTTGTATTGCGCGTATTCTGCCGCGGTGACGGGAATGCCTTTTTGATTCACCTCGTCGTACGGGTAATTGGGCGGATGATTGCTGCCGTAATTGTGAACGCAGAACCACGCTTTGCTCCACAGCGGATGGGTCGCGCCGCCTTCCACCGCGTTGAACGCGGCGAGCCATTCATCTTGCCCCAAAACGCCGCCCATGCCCGGCATGCCGCCCGCGTTAAAAACGCGCGCCGCTGCGTCCGCCCATTTTTCGCCAAAGCGCGGAATATCCGGTTGCTCGTTTTTCCATTCGCGCGCATCGCCCGGCTCGTTGAAAATTTGCATGTACGCGGGGATGCCGAGATCGAGCAGCGTCTGGACGCCCGTTTCCCAATCAATGAACGGCTTGTCAATTTTGCATACAAGGCGGCAGATGGGCATAATCCCCGCGTCCGCAATCCGACGCGCGGCTTTGCCGATTTGCATCCAATCCTGACCGGCGACGAGCGTCCATTTCGCGTTGATTTGCTGCAGCCATTCGACGCCTTGCGAAATGTATGGTTTGTTGTCGGTCTCTGTCAAATCAAGACGAAAATGCAAGCCGATGCCATTATCATTTTTGGGGCGGGGAAAATCGCGGAGGTTCATGCGGGCTCCTTTTGAGATTAGAGACTGGAGATTGGAGATTGGAGATTGGAAATTCACTTTGCGATACGCGATTTGCTATCCGCGATATGTTATCTGCGAACCGCACGGATTGTAACACATTTTGCGCGCGGGGCGTGGGGGATTTTCGCGCGTCCATCCGGTGATCCGCTCGCGCTGTATTCCAGCGTATTATTCACTGGCAGCTTTGCCACGCTCGAGTCCAGCGCCGGATGGAATCGCGGCGCGGCGGAGCACGGCTTTTTGCAAACCGACCGTATTCGCATAGCGCGCGTGGTTGAGCCAACCTTGCACGCTCGCGCTCAATGTGTCCAGCGTGATTTCGCCGCGCGCGTACGCGGCGATTCGCGTCTTGAGCGCGCGTATAAAATGAATCCCCTTGCGTCGTTTGAGCCGCCGCCGTTCGGGAAAAACCTGAAAGCCCAAAAATGGAATGCCTTCATTCACGGGGCGTGGATGCGCGCCGCGATGCAAGGTCAATCGCAGATTCGCCAAACGCTTGTGGATGGCAGCGCGCCAATCCCACAACGCGGCTTTGGAATCGGCGAACAGAACAAAATCGTCCACGTAGCGCACATAACCCGCGCAGCGTAATTCGCGTTTTACAAAATGATCGAACGCGTTGAGATAGACATTCGCCCAAAACTGCGACGTGAGGTTGCCGATGGGCAAACCGCGCGGGCGCAGCGCCGCGAACAAATCATCGTTTGGGAAATAAACTATTTCATATTCATTGCTCAAGACGCCAACGCCGCTTGCCAGAATGCGGTCAATCAACCACAACACTTGCGTATCACAGATTTTTTTTGCCAGCGCGTCGCGCAAAATCGCATGGTCAATCGAAGGAAAATACTGCTTGATGTCGCACTGCAAAACATACGCGTATCGGCGCGCAAACTCCTGGCAGCGATTCAGCGCGCGGTGCGTGCCTTTGCCAATCCGATTGGCATACGAATCAAATATGAAACTGCGCTCAAAGATAGGTTCGATGAGGTTGCAAAGCGCGTGATGCACGACGCGGTCGCGAAACGGCGCGGCGGAAATCAAGCGTTCCTTCGGGTCATGAATGTAGAAACTGGCATAGCCGCCGGGTTGATAGGTTTGCGATTCGAGTTCCAATTGCAGCGCCAAGAGATTGTCTTCCAAACGATGCTCGAACGCGGCGACGCTGGCATGTCCGCGCTTGCCCTTGCTCGCTTTGCGGTACGCCAACCTTAAATTTTCCCAAGAACACAATTCGTCGTACATTCGAGGTCAGACCCAAAGGGTTTTCAACACAGCCGCGCCAACCGACGCGCACGTTTGAAAAACCCTTTGGGTCTATTTTTGGACAGGTTGCTCCGCGTCAGGACTTGCGTCGAGGACGCGGAGCCGTTGTTATTTGCCCGGCGGAGGTCAGATCCAAAGGGTTTCTCGAACGCCCGCGATGGTTTTCGCGTGTCCGTTGAAAACCCTTTGGGGCTTGGTCCGCGCGGCCGGGAACACATTCCGCCATTTTCCTCGGCGGCGCAGCGGTCTTGAGCGCCACACCGCATTTCCGGAATTCACGCCAGAGCAAAATGTGGACGCCACCACCCGAAAACCGTTGTTCCTGTTACGATTGTCGGGTTGATTCCTGTTGCGATTCGCACAGCGGGCATTCCTATGATTGTTGATGAACGAGCCACCCCGCAACACGCGGCGTTTACGAATGTGCCCCCACAATACATGCGACATTTGCCGCAAGAATTGTCTATTGAGTTACTTTGTGCCAGCCGCCCAACAGCCGCCCGATTTCGGCGACCATCACGGCGACGTGCTTGTACTGACCTTCCGAAAGCCACTCCCATTTCGCGGCGAGACGCAAATAGACGCGCACGCGGTCGAGCGCCTCATCCGCCGCGCGCAAACGCGCCAACCGTTCCTTGCCTTGCCGATGATTCGCCGCTTCCAATTCTTCGCGCAAATCAAACGCGGCATCCAACAAACGCTGCGTAAATGTGAACCGATGCGCGCGCGGAAAATGATTGGTTGCGGGCAAAAGCCATGTCAAAAAATCGAACGTGCGCGTAAAGATGGGCATCTCTTGTTCTGCCATATACGCCCTCCAAAAAAATTTTTTTCTGGGGGGCAAAGCCCCCCAGACCCCCCTCCAGAGTCCCAGAGACCAGAGTCACCAGAGTCCAGAGTCGGATGGGGACGCCACCACCCGAAAACCGCCGTACCTGACACGAAGGTCGGGATGATACCTGAGGCGAAACGCACCGCGGGCATTCCTACGATCGCCGAAGAACGAGCCACCCCGCAACACGCGGCCGCCTGAAGACTGTAAATCTTCACGACCATCACGCGAGTCGTAAGGATATTCTTTATAGACACTCTGCGTCCACTCCCACACATTCCCACTCATGTCTAACACGCCATAAGGCGATGCGCCGGACGGAAACACGCCAACGGGCGAAGTGCCATCCAAACCCAATTCACTCGTGTTACATTTCGATGAATCAAACACCTCACCCCACGGATAGATGCGTTTATCCTCACTCCCGCGCGCGGCTTTTTCCCATTCCGCCTCATTCGGCAGTCGAATGTGTTTACCCGTCACCTCGGTCAACCATTTGCAATAGCTTTGCGCGTCATGCCAGGTAACATTGACGACAGGATGGCTTGTGAGTTGGCGCGGCGGTAGTTTGTCAACCCAATGTTCGGGGGCTGGCGCATCCGCCGCTTGCACGTACAACAAGTACTGCGCATTGGTGATTGGCACACGCGCGATTTTGAATTCGGGCAACGAAACGCGATGCAAAGGTTTTTCATCCGACTCTGCATATCTATCTCTGTCGTCGCTGCCCATCCAAAACTCGCCCGCCGGAATTATAATCCATTCGGGTTCGCCATACGGCATCGTCCAATAGCCCACGCCGGATTGCGCGAGCGCTTCAATCAATTTGCTCTTTTCTTGAATCCATCCTTTGAGTGAAGAAACGCCCATTTCCTTTGCCCACTTGACGCGGTTTTGATTTAGGATCTTTTGCCAGGCGGGACGGTCTTTGGCAAGCAATTTTTTCACGCGTGCTTGAATCTCCGCCGCGGCTTGCGGATTCATGCCATTGCCCGCGTCGCGCACGCCTTCGACTGCCAGCACGAGCGGGTCATACGGATTCGTTGGATTTTTTGTGTCCGCGATGCGCTGTATCAAACTCGTCGTGCGCTTGGAGCTTTGCGTTGCCAATTGTCCGACGGCGAGCAAAATCAGTTCGCGCCAACTCGCCTCGCCCACGTGACCGACCAGCATTGTTTCGTATTCGTTATCAGGCAGACCGAGCGCGCCTAACGCGGCGAGATATTCTTGAAACGTCAAATGTGAAAAGCGATACACGCCCTGCCCGGCTTCGACGAGCAGACCTGTGCGTTCGCGAATCACTTGCAAGAATCGTTCCGTCGCGTGATTCGCCGCCGCAGGGGTTGTCGTCAAGCTCTTGAAATACGCGCGCAGCTGCCGCGTCAATTCATCCGCTTCGATTTCGCGTTTGCCCGCCGTTTGCATATTCAACGCGATGGTTTGCAAGAGCAGGCGGCGGTCGCTCGCGTCGAACGGACGGTCATCCAACACGCGCACCGCATCCACGCCGCGCGCTTCATCCCATTTGCCCAACAGCACGTCCACCGCTTCGGCGTACAATTCCGCGCGACGGTCGGGCAGTTTCACGCGGTCGCGATGCACGAGCGCAATCACGGTCAGCATCAACGGATTGACCGCCAGTTCGCGTACGCGCGGATTGGACGTAATCGCGTTGAGCAGTTGATTCGTCTGCGACGCGGCAAAATGTTCCGCGCTCGCGCCGGGGCCCAGCTGTCCGATGGCGACGAGGCGGTGCCAATGCGTGAGGAATTCGCGCACATCGGCGAGACTGAAATCCTGCACCGTCGTCGTCGCGAAATCTTGTTCCAGCCGCGCCAAGCCCGGATAACCGACAATGCGGCTCGTAACGACAATTCGGCATTGTGGATACGCGCCCGCGAACGAATCAATCAAGCGCGTGACGCGCCGCCGCAAATTTTCATCGCCCACCTCGTCCATCCCGTCGAGCAGGAGGACAATGCGCCCCGCGTTCAAATCGGCGTCAAAGAAATCGTCCGGCACGACGATGCGTTCATTTTTCATATAGTCATAAAAAAACGCGAGCAAGAGCGCGTGTCCCTCTGTGCCTGTGTCGAGGCGATGCGAGAGATACGCGCCGAGATTTCGCAGCGGCAGGTATAGCGGCAAAAATCCGCTTTCATTCAAGCGCAATTGGTCGCGTACGAACGTCGTGTTTTCGGCGCGGTCGCGCGCGTAACGCAGCGCGAGATAACGCAAGAGCGTCGTCTTGCCGCTGCCCGGGTCGCCGAGAATGACCATGCGCTTGTTGTCCGCCAGCGCGTCTTGCACCTTGACGACGACGGTTTCGGTATGCGTTCCACGCTCCATGCGCCCGCGTTCGCCCGGCAAAAAACGCGCCTCGTCATCCAACCACGCTTGTTCCTCCGTCACCGCGCGCGTGCGCGTGGCGCGCAAGGTGATGAAAATACTTTCGAGCTCGATGTTGACGAGTTTGCCGCCCGAGCGAATGCCCTGTAATTGCAAATAGCGCGTGCGGCTGATGACGTGCGCGAGATAGCGTCCGAGCGCGGACTCTTTTTGCACGGCGGTCAGGCGAATCGGCTGCTCGCCAATCACAATCTGCGCGCCATCCTTTGCCACAACCACCGTGCCACCTTGAATCTTGTCGCCGCCCAAAATATCTTGCGCGTTCACTGTGCTGCCCGAGATGCCGACGCCGCTGGTTTGCTGAATTTGCGTCGCGCCTTCACCCAGAACATTGACCGCGTTCTCATGCCCCTGCACCGCAATGTTCGAGTCGCCGACGATGAATTGCGCAAACGAATCGAGATTGCCCATGCGCGTCAATTCCTCGCGCAGCGTGTGGCGAAACCAGGCGCGTTCCGACGGGGGCAATGCGTCTTGCGCGACGGTGAACGCGTCCAATTTTTTCAACACCGCGTCGAGTTCGCGGCGCAAAGCCGCGTTCTCTTGCGCTCCTATTTCCAACTGCGCGGCGGCGTCGTTTTCATCGCGCCATTTTTGAATTTGGTTCGCAAGCAAATTCGTGCCGACACTCGCGGTCACCGCGCCCAACGCGGCGAGCGCGGACCAATCGCCTTGCTGCGCGGCTTGCGCGACGGGGTACAGCGCCGCCGCCGCGATGAATGTGTATGCGGAATTCACGCCCGCGCGGGTCATGCGCGCGCGCCACGTCTGCAAATTTTCCGCGAGTTGGGATTTCCATTGGGCTAAATCAAAGGACATGGGGCGCCTCCATTGGCAGCTCTATCTACGCAAGTATACGCGATTCGTCAGAGGCGGGCAATCTGTTTTTTTGGCGATTACTGGCAACTGTCATTGCGAACAAAGTAAAGCAATCTCGACCAAGCAATCTCCCCGCCTATCGGATTGCGCCGATGAACGGCGCACGGGCGCGAAAATAGCTGGCAATGCAAGTCACACCTTGGGTTGGGTAATCACCGCAGCGTGTCACTTGATTGTGACGCGCGTCAATATCACATCCGGGCTGCCGTCCGCGTGAGAGAGGGGTTTTCCGTCGGCGCGCCGGTATACCACCAGACGCAGCGCGTATTCGCCCGGCGCGAGATTTTTTGGCAGCGCCAGCGCGCGCTGCAGGGTCGTCGCGCCCGCCGGAATCGGCGCGTCTTGCTGCGCGAGCTTGTTGCCCGCCGCATCGGTCACGCGCAGCGAGTAACTGTACGCGTCATTCGTCGCGTTCCAACTGAAACGCGCGAGCGCGAGCGTCGGTTTGGTCTGCGAATCGAACGCGGCGTAATTCAGGCGCAGCAACAAGTCCGACGCATATACTTGCGGCGCGAGTTCAAAATCGGTTTCGTTGCCTTGCGCGAAATATTCCAAGCGCGTGTTGCCAAAGTTTTGGTCGGTGACAATATAATCATTGCTGTATTCGTTGGCGATGCGATCTTCGATCAGATGCCCTTGCTTTTGGTACGCGAGCAGCCAGGCGCGCGCGTTCTCGCGATGCAAGCGCGCGAGGGTTTGGCTCAACGCTTGTTTGTCTTGCAGCCATTCGGCGACGGGCGTTTCATAGATACGCAAGGGCGCGCCGCGATAATACGTTTCCAAATAACCGATTTGCCACGGATAGACCGCGTACACCAAATCATTTTCCGCCGCGTATTTTTCCATCTCGGCAATTAGAGGGCGGTAATCTTCATCGGCGTAACGCGCGACGGTGTAAAAATCGTACAACGCCAACGCGCTCAAAATGACAATCAACGCGCTCGCCGCATAGCCGAACGCGCGTTGACGTTCATGCAACGCGACGATGCCGCGCGCGACCAGAATTAAAAAAAATGGCGCGGCGAACAAGAGCAAGCGCTCGTAGCGCAGCGGATGAAATGGATAGATGAGGTTGACGAGAAAACCGAGGAGGAGCGGCGTAAAAAAATAAATCGCAGTCAGCGAATAGCCGACGGCGCCTTTTGCTTTTTGCTTTTCGATTTTCGATGTGGCGCCAAGTCCGAAAAATGCCAAAGCGACAAATATGACCGTACCCCATGCCAACCATGTCCATTCCGAAACGTGCCCTATCGAGAACGCGGCGAGATGTTGCGCGAGAAAGGCGAACGGGTCGAGACGCGCATATTGTTCGATGCCCACTTTGGCTGTCACATACGCATACAGTTTTGGTCCCGCGTACAACGCCCAAGGCAGATACAACGCGCCGACGCTGAGCCAACGCGCGCCCCAGACGCGCAGCGAAATCGGCCAGCGCGCGCGATATTTAAGGTAAAGCGCGACGACGATTTGCGCGACGATAAGGAACGCGGCAAAATATTGGGTATAGAGTAGCGCGGCAGTCGCAGCCACGTAAAACAAAGTCGCAATTCGACTGGGCGCGCCGCGCGCGGCGTTTTCCGCCTGCAGTATTTTCAACTGCGCCGCGACCGAGCCCAACGCCAAAAACAACACCATGCCGTACATGCGGAGCTCTTGCGCGTAATAGATGGATAGCGGCGAAAGCGCCAGCAGGAACGCGGCGACCAAGCCGACGCGCGCGTCAAATAATTTCTTGGCGACGAGATAGAGCAAGGGCAGCGCGGCGATACCAAAAACCACTGACATTAGGCGGAGGGTTTCCGCTGTTTTGCCGAACGCGGCAATCCAACCTTGCAGCAGCGCGTAATAGAGGGGGGGGTGAATATCAATCGCGGTGCGCGCGAGCATTACGTCAAAAGCGCGGGTTGCGAAAAAGACGCTGTATCCTTCATCCCACCACAGCGGTTGAAAATCGAGTTGAATGAGACGCAGCAACGCGCCGAGCGCGAGGATGCCGACGAGCGCTGAACGCGTAGAGAGAAATCTGTTCAAGAATGCGATAAAGCCAAGAGACGTTCACGCGGCATGTCGCATGAACGTCTCTCTCAGACCGGCGCATCAAAACTTATTGCATCTGCGCGTAAATCCAGTAGCGTCCGCCGCTGCCAAAGTTGACCGGAATATCCGGTGAAATGGCGGTCAGATCATTCGCGGATTTGACAAAACGAATGACGACACCGGTCGCGCCGGCGCGCATCGGGTCTACGAGGTCCAATTTGCCATTGTTAATCACTGGATTTTCAAAACTGCCCGAGAGCTTGCAGTTGCCGGCGGTCGAGACGGATACAGGATATGTGGCGGTGACAAGCGCTTTGCCGGCGCCATCTTCAAGTAAGCGTCCTCCGCCATCAAATGCCGCAAACCAAATGCCCTCTGTCGGCGCTTTGCCCTTTTTGGCGTTCACGGCGATTTCATAGATGCCTTCTTGTTCGCACAAAAACTGGCTTGTGATATTGATGGCAAACTGCGGTTTTGGTATTTCGGTTGGCGCGGGCGGATTGGTCGCTTTTGGCGGCGCGGGTTTTTTGGTCGGCGCTTTTGTGACCGGGGCAGGTTCTTGGGTGGGCGCTTCCTCTGTCGCTTCCGGCTCTTCGGTGGCTTCGGGTTCTTCGGTCGGAATAATTTCCGCGGTAGCGGTGGCGCGCGGTTTTGGCGTAAAGGTTGGGCGCGCCGCGCGCCGCGTGGCGGTCGCCGTCGGTTCGTTTTGCGCCACAAACGGCACACTACCGCACGCGGCGAGACTTGCTAGCGCCGTCAAGCTGATGAGCGTAAAGATGAAAAACTTGTTCAAACAGACCTCCGCGCGAAATTATAACTGCGTTATGGATAAAATCCAAAGCATACCCAAGTGGCTATTGACGCTCGTCGCGCGAGTGTGTTACCTTTTGGTATATGCGTGGGATGATAGAATTTTTACAGCGCGCGCAAAATGCGGACGGTGGCTGGGGGTATAAACTCGGCGGTATGTCATTTGTCGAGCCGACGGCGGCGGTACTATTGGCGCTCTCATCAGACGCTCAAAACGCGGCGGCGGTTCAACGCGCGCGCGGGGCATTGCGACAATGGCAACGCGCTGATGGTGGTTGGGGTATCGCGCGGTCGGATACCGAAAGCGGTTGGATGACGGCATGGGCGGTGTGGGCATTGGCGGCAAGCGACGCGGACGCGGCGCAGCGCGGCGCGCAGTGGCTGCTCGAAAACTCTGGCATTCGTGTCACTGATACCGCGCAAGCGCAAAGCGCGCGGACGATTTTAAAAATCAATGCGGCGATTACGGGCTGGGCGTGGCAGCCCGGCGATGCGGCGTGGGTTTTTCCGACCGCGTTGACATTGTTGGCATTGACCGCGATGCAAACGCGCGATCACGCGCGAGTCCAAGAAGGCATTCTCTATCTGCTCGACCGCGCCATTCCCGATAGCGGTTGGAATATCGGCAATCCATTCATGGTGACGAGCAATCTGCCGCCGACGGTGGAAAATACCGCGCTCGCGCTGATTGCTTTGCGCCGCTTGAATGTCGAAAACGAAATCACGCAGCGCGCGCGGGATTGGCTCGCCCAAGAAAGTTTTACGCCCACCGCGTTCGAGTGGGCGTGGCGCGCGTGGTATTGGAAAACGATAACTGCGCCGCTGGAACGCGCGCGCGCGGCATTGCAAACGCTCCAGCGCGCCGACGGTAGTTTGGACGGCAATCCCTTGACGACCGCGTTGGCGCTAATGGGGACGCGCGCGCCATGAAGAAAATTTCGCGGCGCGATTTATTGCGTTTGGCGTTGGGCGGCGGCATTCTCGCCGGCGGCGCGGTGGCGTACAAACAAACGGAAAGCGTCGGCTTGGCTAAATGGGCGCGCTGGATGCTGCGCGGTCAAATGGCGCGCGTGACGCCCGCGACGCGCGTCGCGTTGGCGGCGGCGCCGTCGTATGACGCGGACTTGGCGAGCGCGGTGCGCGCAATTTGGCGTGATGCCAACGGACCGGATTTGCAAAATGCGACGGTGGTCATTAAACCGAATCTGGTGGATTTTGTGCCGGGGCGACCCTGCTATACGATGCCGCAAGTGACAAAGGCATTGATTCATTTTTTGCGCGCGGAAATGCGCGTGAAAAAAATTATCGTCGGCGAAGGCATGACGTTTCGCCGCGATCCGCACGCGATTTTATTCGAGACCGGCTATCGCGATATGTTGGCGCAAGCGGATGTCGAATATGTGGATTTGAATTATGACGACTTGGTAAAAATTCCGCTGCGCGGCGGTTACGCGAAAATGGATTCATTGTTTATGGCGCGCACGGTCGCCGAAGCGGACGCGCTGATTTCGGTCCCAAAATTAAAGACGCATCATTGGACCAAAATTTCCGCCAGCGTCAAAAATTTATTTGGGATCGTCCCCGGCGCGAAATACGGTTTTCCAAAAAACACGCTGCACATGCGCGGAATTGACGCGTTTCTGGCGGAATTACTCGACTCGCTGCCGACGCCGAAACGTTTTGCGTTAGTGGATGGCATCGTCGGTTTGCAAGGCGACGGACCTTTGTTTGGCACGGCGGTGCCAAGCGGTGTCTTGGTCGGCGGTTCGGATTTTCTCGCGGTGGATGCGACGTGCGCGCGCTTGATGGGTATGGAGCCCGCGGCGATCGAGATTCTCACGTTCATGGCGTGGGCGGGGCTCGGGCAAATAGATTCGAATAAAATTGAATTGCGCGGCGCGGCGCTCGATGCGCTGCGCCAAAATTTCGAGTTGGCGCCGCCGCTATGAATAAACACGCGCGCTTTTTAGGCGCGACGCTAGGCATCCTCGTATTGGCGTTTGCGCTGCGCGTCTATCATCTGGACGCGCAGAGTTTGTGGTGGGATGAAATCGCGCCGCTGGTCATTTCGCGGCTGCCGTTCCCGGATTGGTTGACGCCGGTTTTGCAGGATCGCGGGCATCCGCCGGGTTTCTATTTCCTCTTGACTTGGATCACTCCTTGGGGCGTCAATGAATTTTGGGTGCGCTATCTGTCAGTGTGTTTAGGCACGCTGTCGGTGGCGCTGCTGGCGCGGTTGGGCAAAATGCTCGGCGGCGCGCGCGTCGGCGGCGTGGCGGCATTGCTTATGGCAGTGTCGCCGTTTTATATCTGGTACGCGCAAGAAACGCGCATGTACGCGCCGTTGATTTTCGCGACGCTCGCGTCGAGTTGGGCGTTTTTGGAATTGATACGTCAACCGCGCGCTGTCGCCGCGTTGGGTTTATTTGGCGCGGCGGTGTTTGGTTTGTACGCGCATTATCTGTTTGGCGTATTCTTGGTCACGCAGTTGTTGTTTTTGGTTATGGCGCGCGGAAAACATCCGCGCGCGCTGCGAATGTGGTTAGCCGCGACAATGTCCGCAGGCATTTTATTTGGCGCGTGGCTGACGTTATTGCAAGTGTCGTCGGTGCAGGGGCGTCCGAATTTGGACTGGATTCCGAACGCGCAATGGCACGATCTCGCGCTGTCGTTGTACGGCGTTTTGTTGGGCGCGAGCGCAGAGCCGACGTTATGGTTAAATTGGGTGACGCCGCTGTTTGGGTTGATTCTCGCGGGATATGGCGTAATCCGTTTTTGGAATACGCCAGCGCGCGAAATGCTCCGTTATCTTTTGCTTTGGTTAATTGTGCCTTGGTTATTTTTGTTCGTGATTTCGATGGTCATGCCGGGGCGCGCGTTGTATGTGGATCGCTATTTGACGCCGTTCGCGCCCGCGTTGTTGTTGCTGATTGCGTTGGGCGCGAGCGCGCTGTATGCGCGCCAACGTGTTGTCTGCGCGCTCGTCGCGATAGGCGCTTTGACGCCGCTGTGGTTTTCGCTGGCGAACATGTACACGCTGCCGCGCTATGCGCGCGATGATTGGCGCGGCGTGGTCGCGTTTTTGGCGCAACACATGCAGCCGCGTGAGGTGGCGTTGGTGGATTTGAGTTTGGAATTGCCGTTCGAGTTTTACAATACGCAAAAATTGGCGTGGGCGGAACATCCGTTTGCCAATGACGCGCGCTTGGACGAATGGTTTCAGGCGAATGCCGCGCTGCGGACGCACACGGCGGTATGGTTGGTGACAACGGCGCTGCCGATTAATACGCATCGTTTTTATCCGGACGAAGCGGGTCAGCGCGCATTCGCGCAGCAAGACGCGTTCCGACGCGTGATGGACGCGCGCTATCGTAAACTACAGGAATGGTGGTTTCCGGGATTGATGTTGACAAAATATCAGGTGACGCCATGAAACTCAATTTGACCGCGCGCGTCACTATCAGCGTTTTGGTCGTAGCGTGGCTGTTTGCGGTGACGGTGGCGTATTACATTACGCATAAACCGTTCGCGTTCGGCGACTTGGGCGCGCTGGGCGAAAATATGCGCGGCGTTTTGGCGCAGGATTGGTCGGCGACACCGTTCGCGCTGGCGAATGTGTTGGGCGATATGTTGGTCGCGGCGCTGCTGATTTTTTTTGCGAGCGCGTTGGGGCATTTTTTATTACGCCGCGTTGAATTCGCTTCCGCGCTGGAAGCGAGTGTGATGGGGTGCGGAGTCGGTTTGGGCGCGCTCGGCTTGCTCGTGTTCGCGTTGGCGGCGGCGGGCGTGGTGAATGCGTGGGTGAGTTGGGGCCTGTTGCTTGGCGGTTTCGCGCTGTTGTATCGTGACGCGTTGGCGGCGTGGCGAAATTTGCGCGCGCTGGCGCTGCCGCGCGCGTCGCGCGGAGAACGCGCGCTCGCGTGGTTTTGCGCGCTGGCGTTGGTAGTCACATTTTTTTTGGCGTTCGCGCCGCCGTGGGGTTGGGATGGCTTGCAGTATCATCTCATCACACCCAAACTGATTTTGCAAGATGGGCGCGTGGCGGCGCCGCCGGATAACTTTTCTTTGAATTTTCCGAGTCTGGTCGAGATGCTCTTTCTCGCGGGCATGGTCTTGAAGGGAGATGGGACGGCGCAGCCGCTGCACTGGATTTTTCTCGTACTGACGCTCGGGGCGATGCTTTCGTTTGGGGCGCGCTATTTTTCGTGGCGCGTGGGGTGGCTCGGCGCGGCGCTATTGTGCACGGTGCCGAGTTTGCTTTTGGTGGCGACGTGGGCGTACAACGATTTGGCGCTCACCTTTTATACTTTTGCCGCGTTTGTTTTTGCCGTGCGCGCGCGTGAAACGCGCGCATGGCGCGAGTTTGTATTGGTCGGAGTTTTGTCCGGCTTGGCGATGGGCGAAAAATATACCGCCGGGTTGGCGCCGGTTGCGCTGGCGGTCATTCTGGTTCAGCCGAATCGTAAAGCCATCCAAAAGACACTCGTCATGCTCTTGGTTGCCGCGCTCGTCGCCGCGCCGTGGTTCCTGCGCAATTGGGCGTTTGTCGGCAATCCGTTTTACCCATACATTTTCGGCGGAACTTTTTGGGATGCCTTTCGCACGGCGTGGAATACGCGGCTTGGCACGGGGATGTGGAATCAGCCGCTGGATTTGCTGTTGGTCCCGTGGACGATAACGATTCATGGCACGCAAAGTGTTTTGTTCGACGCGACGTTGGGACCGCTGCTGCTCCTGCTGCTGCCGTTGAACCTGCTGCCGACGCGCGTTGGCAAGCCGAACGCGCCACTCGGCGCGATGTGGTATTTTGCGGCAGTCCTCTATTTGGTGTGGCTTTTGGGGGTGGCGCAATCGCGGGTGGTGTGGCAGACGCGGTTGTTGTTCCCGGCGTTTCCATTATTCGCGCTGTTGGCAGCGGTCGGCTTGGAAAAACTCGCGGCGTTGGAATTGAAACAGTTTTCGGCGCGGCGTTTTATGCGGTTGGGCATCGCGGTCATTTTGGGAATTACGGCGGCGAGTTATATGTTGGCGTTGTTGAATGATGGGGTATTGGGCTATTTTTTCTTTGGCGCGCGCGACCAATATTTGCAAAATAAATTGGGCGCGCATTACGCGACCGCGCAATGGGTGAATGCGTATTTGCCGCGCGACGCGAAAATTTTATTTTTATGGGAGCCGCGCACGTACTATTTTCAACCGACTGCCGAAGCGGACGCGATTCTGGACCGTTTTGTCCATTTGCGTTATTTGTTCAACGACGCGGACGCGTTACAGCGCGCGTTGCGTCAAGATGGTTATACGCATGTGTTGTTGTATCGGGAAGGCTTGGATAATCTATTGCAAACCGGTTATGACCCGATTACAACGCAAGATTTGCGCGTGTTGAATGAATTTGTGTCGCAATCTTTGGTCCCGCTGAATGGACGCGCGGATTTGGGTTTAACGACGCGCAACGGGCGACCCGCATTGGAACGCGCCGCCCAAGAGCCGTACGCCATCTACCAACTTGAAACGCCATGAAAGCGTCTTGGAAAATTTTAGGCGTTTTGACGCTCGCTTTTTTGCTGCGCGCGCTGCAGTTGGACGCGCGCAATCTTTGGTACGACGAAGCGTTCGCGATTTTGTATGCCGAAAAATCGTTCGCGCAAATGTGGCACGGCACGGTGACGCAAGTGCAAGGCGCGGCGGCGGATGTGCATCCGCTATTTTTTTATACGTTGCTGCACGGCTGGATGAACGCGGCGAGCGAGAGCGCGTTCGCGGCGCGTTTTTTCGCGTTGTGGTTTAGCGTGGCGACGGTGGCGGTGGTGTATCGTTTGGCGCGCGAGCAATTTGGCGCGCGCGTCGGTTGGATTGCGGCGGTGAGCGTGACGCTGGCGCCGTTTGCGCTTGCTTATGGCCAAGAGGCGCGCATGTACGCGCAGTTGGGATTTTTTGCCGCGCTGTGGGTATTGGCGTACGTCAAGCTCGCACAGAACGGGCGGCGCGCGTGGTGGCTGTTGTTTGTGTTAAGCGGCGCGGCGATGTTGTATTCGCACAATCTCGCGATATTCTTTGGCGTCGCGTTGGCAATCTGGATTTTGGCGCGCGCTTGGCATTCGCGCAATCTCCAGTCTCTAGTCTCCTTTTTCATCGCGGGCGCGACGATTTTGTTGTTGTGGCTGCCGTGGCTGCTGTTGCTGCCGAGTCAATTCGGAAAAATTCAGCAGGCGTATTGGATTGCGCGACCGGATGCCTTGACAATCGCGCAAACGTTGTTGGCGTTTACGGTGGATTTTGACAATGCGCGTTTGCCGCCGCCGCTTTTGCCGTTCGCGTTGCTGGCGGCGCTTTTGCTTTTGACTTTGGTGGGTCTGGAATTGTGGCGCGGCGGATGGCGCGCGCCGCGCGTGCAATGGTTGGCGCTGCTCGCTTTTTTGCCGCCGCTGTTGATTTTTTTAGTATCGCAATGGCAGCCCATCTATATCACGCGCGCGTTGATGCCGTCGTTTTTGATGTTGGTTATTTTGATGGCGTGGATGTTGGCGCGGCTGCCGCGCGCGGTGGCGTACACTGTGGCGACGGCGCTCGTCGCGTTGTGCGTTGCGACGTACATATTTTATTTTACCTATGCCGATTTTCCGCGCCCGCCGTTTCGCGAGGCGCTCGCTTTTTTGCGGACGCAACTGCGCGCGGGCGATGTGATTGCGCATGATAATAAAATGTCGTATTTTCCGATGTATTATTATGCGCGCGCAGAGCCGCTGCCGCAGCGGTTTATCATGGACCCGCCCGGCGCGGGGAGCGATACGCTCGCGTATCCGACGCAAGAGGCGTTGGGTTTATTCGCTGCATCGCGGGATGAGGCGTTCCAAGACGCCGCGCGGGTGTGGTTTGTGATATTCCGCGAAGCGCGCGTGGAAACGACGCGGGCGGAAAATTTGGAATGGCTGCGTCAAAATTATACGCTCGCGCAAACGCGAAATTTTCATGATCTCGAACTGTATCTCTTTGAGAAATAGAATCGCGCGCATCGAACCCGCGTGGCGTTGGGCGCTCGGCGCGTATCTGGGCGCGCGCGTGTTTTATACGCTGTGGTCGCTCATTGTCATATTGCTCGCGCCGACGATTTTGCGAAATTTGGATTTATTCGGCGTTCCCCTCGTCGCGTATTTTGATTTACAAACGAGCGAACGTTTTGTGTATGCGCGGACGGTGGACGGTCAAACGTTGACTTTTCGCGCGGATGGCGCCGGCGCGCTGCGCGACATCGAGACGGATAGCGTTTGGTCGCTGCGCGAGGCGCGGGCGGTGCGCGGCGCGCTCGCGGGAAAAATTTTGCCGATGGCGGCATATACGGCTGAAGACGTTTTTCCGTATCGCGGCGTGGCTGCCGCCGCCAATCCGATGTTGGGCGTGTGGCAACGCTTTGACACAAATTGGTTTTTGAAAATCGCGCAGCGCGGTTACGCGGGCGACGATGGCAGCACGGTGTACATGCCGCTGTATCCGCTGTTGATTCGCGCGGCGGGCGCGCTGTTTGGGGGAAATGATTTGTTCGCGGCGCTGCTGCTTGGCAATGCGGCGCTAGTGGGCGCGCTGTATCTGTTGTTTCGCGTGACGGCTGAATTGTTTGACGCAGCGGCGGCGCAACGCGCGCTGCTGTATGCGCTGATTTTTCCGACGGCGTTTTTTTGGTTTGCGGCGTATACCGAAGCGCTGTTTTTTTTGTTTGCGCTGGCGAGTCTTTGCTTGGCGCGACAAAAGCATTGGGGCTGGGCGGGCGTGTGCGGCGCGCTCGCGGCATTGACGCGTTTACAGGGCGCGCTGTTGCTGGCGCCGCTCGCGTATTTGGTGTGGCAAAACGCGGCAGAGCGCGAATTTCAAATCAATCGAAAAAATTTTTTGGCGGCGCTGCCGTTGCTGTTGATACCGCTCGCGACGATTGGTTTTTTGCTGTTTAACAATCTCACGTTATTGCAATCGTACGAAGGGGAATTGCACGCGCGCTTTGTGCTGCCGTGGGAAAATGTGTGGGCGAGCGTGACGTTGATTTTACAGCGGCAGGCGAGTCTTGTGGATGCGGCGAATTTGATTGTGACGGTTTTGTTTGGCGCGATGTTGATTCCGGTATGGCGCGCGCTGCCGCGCGAATTCGCGTTGTATGCGACGGTGATGTTTTTGGCGCCGCTGTTTCGTATGACGACGACGCAACCGCTGGTGAGTATGCTGCGCTATGTGTTGATTTTGTTTCCGATGTTTATGCTGTGGGCGCAGTGGGGCAAAAATGGCTGGGTGAATCGCGCGGTCATTTATGTTTCGTTTCCGTTGAGTTTGTATTTCAGCGCGCAGTTTTGGATGTGGGGATGGGTGGGGTGAGGAGAAATTGGGAGATTGGAGATTGGAGATTAGAGATTGGAGCTTGGAATGATGCGCGGATGACCGAAAAAATTTCGCGGCGAGAATGGGGCATTGCGGCGGGGCTGGCTTTAGCGGTGACGCTGGCGCTGCAACTGCCGTACGCGTTGGGCTATTGGACGACGCGCGTGGGGACCGAGTATTCGGGCTTGCTGGTGAATTTGAGCGATGTGACGTATTATGTCGCGATACAGTTGGGGATGCAAGGGGAATGGCTGTATCGCATTCGTTTTACGGCAGAGTCGCACGCGGGCGCGTTTTTGTACACGTTTTATTTGGCGTTGGGTTATGCCGCGCGCGCGTTGGGGATGGATGCGATGCCGATGTGGCATGTGTCGCGCGCGACGTCGAGTTTTTTGATGTTTCTCGGCGTGTACGGTTTCAACGCCTATTTTGTTGATAAATCGAATTGGCGGCTCTGGTCGTGCTCAAGATTGACTTGGGTTTTGATGGCTGGACAAATTGGGAGTTCAAAGCCCATGTCGTGTACGCGGAAGGGGGTTGGACGGCAAATTATTTTGCGTTCCCTTGGCCCGAATTCATTCATCGCGATTATCCTCTTTTGCTCGCCTCGCTTGAAGCGTGGGCGTTTGTGTGTCTAGGACAAGCGGATGAATCTGCGATCAAGATAATATTTCCGCTTTTTTATTTTTGCTTGATTCTGTTTTTTTATGCGACGGTGCGCCGAATTTCGTTGAATCGTATTGCCTTGCTCTTTAGTGTTCTGTTGGGTACGACGCCGTATTTTGCATCCATTGCCGCGCCATCAGGATATGCCGACGTGCTGCTCATGTTGTATGTGTTTTGCGCGGTGGTGTTTATAAAGCGCTGGTTTGAACGTGGGCTCGAGAGCGACTTGCTAATCGGCGCCATTCTGGCTGCGCTGGGAATCTGGGTCAAGCGCGAGGGGTTAATCTATTGGGGCTTCAATGGTGTGGCGCTTGTGTGTTGGCTCGGATTGACGCGCGTTCTATCCGTGCGTGAACGCACGCGCATCCTTTTGATTTTCCTGCTGTCGGCAGCGGTAAGCATCGTACCTTGGTTCGCATTTTTGCGCAGTTTCCAAATTCAGACGACTGATTTGCTTTGACGCTGGATTTATCGCGCGCGAGTCGTTTGCCATTCATTGGCGCGAATACGATGCGCCAATGAATGGCGGTGGATTTTTGGGGCGTGTTGTGGATAAATTTCTTTGGCTTGGCCGTTGCGCGCTTTCGCGCCTTCACGTTTGCCGACGGCTATGTGTGGGCGTCCGCGGTGATTCCGTTTGTGCTGTTGCAGTTGTCTTTTGTTTTTTCGATTTGGACACCTTTTACCCATCATTTGGAACTTGCCTCCGAGCGCTTGTGCCTGCACGGAATTGCGATCGCATGGTATTGGATTGCGCTGCAAGCGGGCAGTTTGGATGATTGGTTCAAGCAATGGGCGGCATTGCGCGCTCGGCGCGTGGAATCGAATTCTTTTGGTCAAAGATGAAACGGATCAACAAAATTTTTTTTGAGGGGGGAAATCCGCGCGGACCGCGTTGGCTGGTCATTCTCGCGGCGTGTCTTTTGGCGGCGGGCGCGTTGGCGCGCACGCTTATGGTCGCGGGCGAAGTGGGTTTGCCCGTGGACGACGCGTGGATTTTTCAAGTATTTGCGCGTAATCTTGCTTGGCGCGGCGAAATTGCTTTTAACCCCGGGTATCCCGCCACCGGCGCGACATCGCTCTTGTGGTTGATGTTGTTGGCGCCCGCGTATTGGCTGCCGCTTGCGCCGCTGCTGTGGACGTACGCGTTGAGTCTGTTTTTTTACATCGGCGTTGGGTGGATGGTTTTGGAATTGGGGCGCGTCTATTTCGTTGGCGAGAACAAGATGCGTTGGGCGCTGGTCGCCGCGCTGCTCACGTTGTGCGAATGGCACATGCTTTGGGCGGCGTTGGCGGGCATGGAAACGTTGGGCTTTACCTTTCTCTCGCTGCTGCTCGTTTATTTGTCGATGCGGCGCGGCGCGGCGTGGCAACTGGGAATCGTCGGTGGACTGTTGACATTCATGCGTGTTGAAGGCATTTTGTTATTCGGTTTGATTTGGCTGTGGAATTTTCGGCGTTTTGAATGCCGCGCGCGTGCTGCAATGCTTGTTGCGTTTGCGCTTCCGCTCGCGCCGCTGCTGTGGGTGAATTGGAGTGTCGGGGGCAGCCTCTTGCCCGTAACGTGGTCGTCGAAAATTTTGAGTGTGCATCAACCGCAATCGGGTTTGAATTTTCTTTTTGAATATGCCATGATGCTCCTCATCGGCATCAACCTCTTGTGGGTGCCCGCGCTTTTATTTTTGCTGTACGCGCCGCGCGCAAAAAAAATATTTTTCAGCTTGCCCTTGCTGTGGGTTCTCGCTCTCTTGCTCGCGTATGCCGTTACGTTTCCCGTCATTTTTAATCAACTGCGTTATATGATGCCCACGCTGCCGTGGTTCATTTTGCTCGGCGTCGCCGGCACGGCGCGTTTGTTTCAAAACAATCGCGCGGTGGGTTGGCTGCAATTGGGCACGAGTGCGCTTTTTGGAGTGGCGCTCGCGCTGTTCGGGATGAATGTGTTTGCGTGGAATGTTCAAAATATCAACGCGCAGCATATCTTGGTCGGAAAATGGCTGCGGCAAAACACTCCCGCGTCGGCGCGTGTGGCAGTCGCCGATATTGGCGCGATGGGATATTTTTCCGAACGCTATATGCTGGATTTGCAGGGGCTTGCCACCCCTGAAATTTTGCCCCTCTTGCGCGCGGGCGTGCCGCTGGCGCCGTTCGTATGCGCGCAGCAGACGCAATACATGGCGTTGTTTCCCGAAACCTATACGGATGTTTTGCGCGCATTGGGCGCGGTAGAAATTTTTAACGCGCACTTGGATTTCGTAACCATCACGCCCGCCGCCGATTTGACGGTGTATCAAGTGGATTGCGCGAATTGAGAGATAAAAGGATGGGATGATTTTTGATTGTTGATTTATGATTTTTGATTTATGCTTTGCGATACGCTGATGCCGAGATGCAGATAACGAAAACTTGGCGAGAGTGGGGAATTGCGGTGGGGATCGCTTTGGCAGTGACGCTTACGCTGCAAATTCCGTATGCGCTCGGTTATCTCACCGCGCCGCGCGAGACGTTCTACACGGGCTTGCTGGTGAATGTCGAAGACGCGAATTACATCACGATCATTCAACGCGGGAGCGAAGGAGCGTGGACTCATTCGCTGCGCTTTACTTCCGAACCGGACGCGCCCGCGTTTCTCTATGTTTTTTATTTGGCTTTGGGGCATGGTGCGCGGACGATTGGCGTCGACGCGACGGTGATGTGGCATCTGGCGCGCGGCGTGTTGGTGTTTGTGGCTTTTTTGCTCGCCTTTGGATTCGTCGGCACATTCATCGCCAATGCCGCGTCGCGTTTTGTGGCGTACCTGCTGACCATCGCGGGCGCGGGGTTCGATTGGACTGCGTTTCCCTGGGAGCGTTTGGACCCGACGAGCGCGACGCCGGTGGACTTGAAAATGGCGGACGCGCATCTGTTTTCCGCCGCGCTGACCTTTCCGCACTATTTAGCATCCATCAGTTTGCTGCTGATTTTGTTTTGGTGCGCGGCGCGTTTGGTCACGGAAAATCTGGCGCGCGAAAAAATCATTGGTCTACTGCTGCTCGGCGCGCTGGCGAACGTCGGCATCACGTTGGTATATCCATTTTTCGTTGTGTTGTCGTGCGGCATCTTGGGCGCGTATTTTGTCTTTCTGTCCGCGTACGCTCGCAAACTGTTGCTGCGCGAAAGCATTTTGCTCGGCGCGCTCAGCGTCCCGGTTGTGCCGCTGGTTCTTTATTATCAGCAGCAACTAGCCGCGTCGGAACTGCTGCGCGTGTGGTCCGCGCAGTCGCAGACGTTTTCGCCAAATCCGCTGCACTATGGCTTGACGTACGCGCCGTATTTGGCGCTTGCCCTGTGGGGCGTTTGGCGCGTCGGGTTGGGTGAGCCGTCGCAGGCGCGGCGGCGCGCCTTGTTGTGGACGTGGGTGCTCGTCGTCGCCGTTTTGGTGTATGCGCCGTTGGGACCACAGCGCCGCTTTTTGCAGGGCGTTCAAATTCCGCTCGCCATTCTCGCCACATTTGGGTTGTTCGAGGTCGCACTGCCGCGCATCCAACAAACGCGCTGGTTTAAAGCGTTGGCGCGCCGGCGCAAATACAGCGTCGCGCGTTTGTCGCGGCTGCTGGTTACGCTGTTCGTCGCGCTGGTGTGTTTGTCCAGCTTGTATCAATGGATGAGTGCGTTGATATTGAGCGCAGTCGTTCAACCATACCCGTTGTTTCGTCTGCGCGACGAGGTCGCCGCGATGGATTGGCTGCGCGCGCAAGGCGCGCCTGATGATGTTGTATTGAGTTCGTACTTTAGCGGCAGCTATCTGCCGCTGCGGAGCGGCAAACGTGTGTATTTGGGACATTACTACGAGACGATATATTTTCAAGAGAAATTGCGCGCGGTGGATAAATTCTTTGATATGAACGCCAGTGACGCGGCGCGCATGTATTTTTTGCAGACGAATCGGATTCGCTATGTATTTTACGGGCGCGCGGAACAGGAGCTGGGCGGATTCAATCCATACACTGCGCCTTATTTACAGCGCGTGTTCGGCAACGACGCGGCGGATATTTTCTTGGTCGTCCCAGCTCCTTCTTGAGGAATTCCAATGAAACCAATACAACAGCTGAGAGTTCGAGTTTCCACCCCGCGCGTGTTGCTTGTCCTGGTCGCGGCAGTCCTAATTATTTTTCGCATCGCAACCGCGCTGCCGCTCGAACGCGCGGGCTATATGGACGCGTCGTACACACAACATGTCGGCGGCAATCTTGCGCAAGGCCGCGGATTTACGCAAGACATTGTGTGGAATTATTTGGAAGAACAAAAGACGATTCCGGGTCCGAGCAATTTG
>JAJTXZ010000067.1 GCA_021463195.1 Anaerolineae bacterium | reverse complement strand
CAAATTATGCAAAAATTCATCCCGTGACCCCTTGACATTCAAGACGGTATCTTTCGGGTTTCCGAAAACCCGAAAGGTCTTGCCCCACAAACGAATCAGAAATTCGCTCTAACGCGCAATATTGAAACCATCCACCGCGACAAAGTTTGATTTATACGGCGAACATTTGCTGTGCTTGCCCAACGGCTGAATCTTGATCACATGCGGCGTATTCGCGTCGCCCGAGAGAATATAAGTCCGCACGCCAAGTTTCGGATCGGCGGATTTGCGATTCGGACGGCACAAATCTATGCGTTCGAATAGCTTGCCATCTATCCAAACTTGAACTTTGCCGTACGTTTTCGCGTAAACTGTTTCCCATTCCACGCGCGTCCCGCCAGTGAAGCTCAATTCCGCGCTCGCCGACTTTTTACATTGTTTCGCGCCGCCACAGCGCGCATATTCATCATCGGTCGCCTTTTTATATTTGTAATTCTTCCAGGCGCCGCTATAGACAATGCGCGGGTCATTGGAAGCGATATGTTCGACTCCGCTGGCGACGTTATCCGTCGCGGTTGCCGTCGCGGTTGGCAGCGCGGTCGGAATGTCCGTGCTGGTTGGCGTAACGGTTGGCGCAGTGGTATTGGTGGCAGTAGCCGTTGGCGTATTGGTCGCGCCGGGCATATCGGTGCTAGTCGGGGTAGACGTTGCGGTCGCGCTCGCGACATCGGTTGCGGTAGGAGTATGCGTCGGTTCCGCGCCGCAAGTGATGCCGAGATCAGAGGTCGCCGCCATCACGCTGTCGTTGCTCGTATTCGTATACACAATCGCGCCAACGTTCGTCACAGCAATCGCAGGCGTCTGTTCGTGCGAACCTGTGTCGCCGATGGTCATACGTTTGCCAAATTTATTATTGGCGGCGTTGTATGTGCGCGCGAAAATATCCCAGTTGCCGGACGCGTCTGCCTTGCCTTGAAACGCGAAATAAAAGAGCCCATTGCAATCCGCCGCGAGACGCCCCCACATGGATTGTTCTAGCCCGCCGTCAATATCATATTTCTTTAAATCGGGCTGTCCATTCACATATTCGGCAAAGGCGGCATTAAAATTATCGTAGGTGCTCCACACAATGCCCGTAGAACCGTTCGGCGCGTACACGATATCGGGCACCTGGTCTTTGTGTCCCGTCGAAACCGTAATGGTGTTATCAAAATCGCCGTTCGCTTTTTGAATGCGATAATAAATACCGTAGGGCGATGGCGCGTTCCACACAATATGCGCGCGATCGTTCGCGTCAGCGGCGAGACGCGGATACATGCCATTCGATAATTGCGTCCCTTCCGCCGACAAGCTGGTCAGATTCGTTTCGGCGGCAGTCGCAATCGGCGCATCCGAAGTATGCTGCGACAATTCGCGCTTGGTCAGCGTAGCAAAACTGTCGCCGGTTTCGGCATAATACACATAGCCGGTGTTATTTTGCTTGCTTTGATACACCACATGGACAATGCCTTGCGGTCCAATCGCGATATCCGGCAGCTCGCTGTACGGTTCGTTCGAGACTTTTTCAATCGCGCCCCAAACGCCGTTTTCACGCCGCGCCCAATAGACGGAATACGAGCCGCCGTCGCGCGATTCCCAAACGACATTCGGGCGACCCTGCGGGTCAATGGCGATATTCGGATAATACGAAGCGCCGCCGTTATTGGGCAGTGTTTCCGTCGCGGCGCAATCGCTTTTCGCCAAACCGCTGCACGCGGCGTATTGAATGACTTTGGTCGCAGGAACCCACCACACATAATGCGCCGTGCCATTGTCATCAATCGCAACCGCAGGTTTCGTATCGCCATCGCCGAGTTTGTACGGCGCGTTCCACGTCGCGGCAGAAACTGTAAGCGGCAACAAAACCGCGCCCGCGCCGATCGCGACGCACGCCAAAAGAATTAAACGGAAAGCTCTCATAATATCTCTCTGTCTATTGATTTTTCAGAATGGGCGCGCGTGCCGGATAAAAAAATGCGCTGCCCTTGAAGTTTACTCTAACAAGCGCGCGGGATTCGGTCAATAGCCCATTAAGGTTAGTCCACGCGCGCGACGATTTGTTCGCATAGTTCATTCAACGCGGCGCCGACGCGCGCGGATGAAAATTGCGCCGCGAATTCAAGACCGTTATGAACATAGCGCGCGCGGCGCGCCTCATCCGTCAACACGCGCGCCAAACCTTCCGCCAACGCGGACGGCGAATTTTCCGCCACGCTTTCACCCGCGTCCGCCGCGCGCAGCAAATCCGCAATGCCCGTCGTGCGCGTGACCACGCTCGGCGTGCCGACCGCCGCGCCTTCGACGGCGACTTTATTCATGCCCTCCAAAACGCTCGGTACGGCAATCGCATCCGCGCCCGCCAACAGCGCGCGCATTTGGGTATGTTCCACCGCGCCCGTAAAAGAGATACGCTCTGCCACACCGCACGTTACGGCAAGTTGCATTAGATATTTCTCATAATCGCCAAACTGCGGATCAATCCGATTGGGTCCAACGAGCAACAAATGCGCGCCGCCAATTTTTTCAGACAGCGCGGGCAGCGCGCGTATCAACACATCAAACCCTTTAATGGGCAAAAGGCGTCCGACCGCGACAATAATTTTTTCCGCGCCCAACGCGAATCGCGCGCGCAATTTCGTTTGCGCCGCGCGCCGAAATGTTTCCAACGCCACATCGGACGGCGGAAAACAGTACAAAGCGATGTTGCGCGGAATCAATGCCACTTGGGCACGCGCCGCGCCCATTTCCAAAACGCGCTGTTCGACCAACGGCGTCGTCACGCGCACCGCGGCAGCGCGCTGCAGCGTATACCGCATCAATACGCGCGCTGTCCGAAAACGGCCATAACCGTACTGCGTCGCGCGGCTGTTGATAAAATCGCCGCCCGCGACCGTGACCAGCAAATTTTTCTGCGCGCCCGCGAGCGCGCACATCGCGCCGAATGGATACGCGCCTTCGGCGAGGACGACATCATAACGCGGCTGCGCGCGCAAAAACTTGGCGAGCGCGAACCAGCCCGCGCCAAAACGTTCGTAATGGAGAATGGGTTTGGTCAACGCGTTCAGCGCGGCGCTGCGCCGATTGCCTGCCGCGATGGCGCGCGTGACGCGGATGCCTTGCTCGATATGCACGCCCGGACGCGCCTCGCGTTCGCGCGCGCTGGCGAGAGCAAACACATCGAACGTATGTCCACGCTGGAGAAACTCGTGTCCGAGCTCGCGATGAATGAGATTGCCGAGATACCCCGAGCCATACATCGCAATGACATACAAAATCCGCATTGTGGAAAAAGACCTCCGAAGCGCTGCGCTTCGGAGGTCAGAAGATTATGGGAGAATCTCGAATCCGTCCACGACGACAAAATTGGAATTGTACGGCGAACACGCGGTATGCTTGCTCGGCGCGCCCAATTCAAACGAACGCGGTTGTCCATCGTTCCGTTCGGGAATGGTGTAGGTTCTGTTGATGAACTGGGGCTTGGTGTTTCTGCTCCCTTGACACATATCCAATGTTTCTGCCAGCGTATCGTTAATCCACACATTCACCTGACCGTACAT
The DNA here is from genome assembly GCA_021463195.1 of Anaerolineae bacterium. Classification (GTDB taxonomy): domain Bacteria; phylum Chloroflexota; class Anaerolineae; order UBA4142; family SHND01; genus SHND01. Next base: position 20,822 of record JAJTXZ010000067.1, on the reverse strand, counting down.
TTTCGATTTGGCGGTGAACCATTTGACTTGGGTATAGCCATCCGGGATGTAAATTTTCGCCGCTGACTTTTTGCCGCAAACGCCTTTATTGGTCTCGCAGCGCGAGTAATTGCCGTCCGTCGCTTTATTTGCATTTTGCGCTTTCCATGCTTTGCGATAATGAATGCAGTCTGTCTCGACGCCATCATACGACGCGCATTTGGCGGTGTTCGCAATCGTAATCGTGTCGGGCGGCGTCACATTCGGGTCCGGCGTATTGGTCGGCGATGGCGTAAAAGTCGGCGTCGCGGTCGCGTTGGAACAATTCAAATTCAAATTGTTCGTGCTGGCGTCAATGATGCCATTGGTCGAATTGGTATAGGCGATGGCGGCGACATTGGTCGCGTCAATCGCCGGCGTTTGCTCGGTGGCGCTGATGCTGGCAATGGTTGTGCGCGAGCCAAACGCATTACTATCAGGATTGTAGGTGGCGTGATAAATATCCCAGTTGCCGCTCGCGCTCGCGCGTCCTTGATACGCAAAATGAAACGCGCCGGTGCAGTCTGCGGCAATCTTGGGCCAAAAGCTGTCTTCCAAGCCCTCGTCCACATTCTTTTCCTGATAATCTACCGAACCGCCGTTAAATTCCGCAAAGGAAATATCGCCGCTGTCGTACATTGTCCAGACAACGCCAACTTGATTATTCTTGTTGACAGTCACATCCGGCGTCTGGTCTTTGTTCGAGCCGCCGAGTTTCTTTGTGGCGGACCAATCGGACCCGTTGGTCTGATAGCGAAAACCGATGCCATAACCGGGCGAAGGCATCTGCCAAACCGCATACGCCTTGCCGTCGCCATCCGCCGCGACGCGCGGATAGAAACCGCTGGCAAGGTTGCCTTCCGGCGTCATCAGCCCCACTTCGGCAACGACGGGCAGCGGCTTGTCGCTGGTCATTTGTTCCAACACAATCGGCGCGCTGAAATCCATGTTCGCGTTGGCGGTGGTGTAATTGATAAACCCATCTTGTCCGCTCTTATTTTGATACACGACATGAATCGTTCCATCTCCGCCAATCGCGATATCCGGCAATTCGGAATATGCTTCGGTGGAAAGCCGTTTCGGCGTGGACCATTTTGAGCCATTGCGCCGCGAATAATAAATCGAATAAACGCTGGCGGAACCATCTTTGGCTTCCCATACGGCATTCGCGCGATTGTTTGCATCCAACGCTAACGAAGGATAATAGGACGGCCCCTTGTTGGGCAGATTTTCCACGCTGCCGCACGAGGACTTGGCAAGTCCATTACATTTGACATATTGAATCGTCGAGCCATTGTACCAAAGGTAATGAACGCTGCCATCAGAACCGATGGCGACCGATGGTTTGATATTCCCGCCGCCGAGCGCAAAGGGCGCGCTCCAACCCGCGGCGGAAACCGTCAACGGCATCAACAAGCCAATCGTTACGACCGCTGCCATCGCGAAAAATAAAATCTTTTTAAATTGCATGAACCTTTTCTCCTTGTCGCATAAAATAGACCGGTATCATTGGATGCGCTGCATCAGCACAAAATTATCTCGTTCGACCAACACACGCCACTGCGGGTCGTGACGGAGCGCGTCTAACGCCGCCCGAAATTCGTCATTCGCGCTCGTCTGGTCTACGAGCAAGTACGCCGCAAGTTTCAGATTGGACGCGCCATAAGATTGATTGCCCGGAAAATAATACAAGTAACGACGCGGCGGCAAAATCGGCGCGATCAAATTGCTTGCCGCGAGCGGCGCATCGGCGGGAATCTGCGACGCGATTTCGCGCGCCAACGCCATCCGCGGTGACAGCGGACGCCTCAGCCAACGCGCCGCCGCGTTACCCCACCACAAGTTGCTCACCGCCGCCGCTAGCGCTACCACCCCCACCAAGAGCGCCAGCCCCGCTGCGCCGCGTAAAAAAGCGAACGGCGCGCGCGCGCGCAGCCAGCGCAAACCCTGCGTCGTTCCGTAAAACACAAACGGCGTCACTAGAATCGAATAGCCGTGAACCAAATCCCAATGCAAGCGACTCGGCGACAGCAAATTCAACGCCAACGTCGGCGCCGCAATCAACAGCGCGGGCGGATTCAGCAACGCCGTGTACGCCACCGGCGCGAACAATCCGTTCAAATATTCGAACTTGCCCGGCGTCGCCACTTGTTGCAAAACAAAAATGGGACGCGTGAACATCGTTTGCGCGATTTCGGACGGCGTGCTGCCCAAGTTGTAATAAATACTCGTGAACAGGTACGGCGAGCCGGATGACAGTCGCGGCACAATCACAAATACGCTCAAGCCGACCCAGGCGATGCCTGCCGCCAGCGGCACAAGCCAAAAGCGCCACGTCATCCGCCGCCACAGCGCATAGACGCCGAGCATCGCCACAAGCAAACCGATGTCCGTGCGGCACGCCAGCGCCAACAACAGCGACACATAGAACCAACCCGCGCGTTTCGTTTCCAAAAAATACAGCGCCATGAAAAACGGCGTGACGGCGAAACTACGCAAGCGCAATTCATACAAATTGGTGTTGGTGACAACGGGATAAAATAAATACGCGAACGCGAGACCCAACCCCGCCCACGCGTAACCGAGCCGTTCGCACGCCAACAAAAACAAAGGCAGCGCGCCCAACGCCAATGCCGCTGATTGCAAAAACAACAGCGTATAAACCGATGGCGCAAGCGCGTACGCCAACGCCAACGGCGCTTCAATCAGTTGTAAATCTACGCCCAACGCATTGTTGGTAAAACTAAAAACCGAAGTCTCGAACCAACGCCCATGCGCGGTATTCCAAATTTGCTGCTCGTACAACGCGAGATCAAAACCCATCGCATACGCGTTATATTTAGCGATGGCTGCGGCGGTGTACACCAGCGTATAGCCAATGATCAACGCCGCGAGCAGCCACAGTGCGCGCCGTTCCAGCCATGCCGCCCAAACCCGAAAAAATGATGCGCGGTCCCCAGTCGCCGCTTGTCGCTGTATCATGTCCGTTGGCTAGGTGAGCGGCGTTTTCGAGCGCACATCCCGCAGCGCCCGCGCTGGCACACCCGCGACCAGCGTCCAAGGCAGAGTATCCACAGTTAAGACGCTCCCAGCTGCCACAAATGTTCCCTCGCCCACCGTTACACCGGGCAAAATTGTCGTATTCACGCCGATAAAAGCTCCGCGCTCTACAATTACCGGCGCCGTAAACGCGGGAAAATACGCTTGCAGCGGATGATCGGCATAACCAACATTCGTATGCGTCAAAATCGTCACCCGTTCCGCCAATGTGACGCTCTCATGCAGCACAATCCGGTCCGCCAAATCGAGCAAACAATCATCGCCGATAAAACATTTGGCGCCAAGTTCCAAGCCGCGAAACCCAAGCCGATACGCGTTAAAGAAACGCGTGCTGTGAATCACGCAATCGCGTCCGACGCGCGCCCCCATCATTCGCAGCGCCGCCGCGCGCAACGGCGGAAACAGCGCCAAATTATAAAGCGCCAAAAAAAACGTGCTGCCTGCAAAGCGCAGTGTCTTGCTCCAACCGATTTCGCGCACGGCATTCATACTTTGGTTTGCGCCTGCAACTGTTTCACGGTCGCGCGAAAAGCGCGCAAGCGTTTCAAATAATCGAGCGTATCCCGCAGCGCGTTCACGGACGATTGTTTTCCGTAATTGCGCAAGAACAGCACCGGAATTTCCACAATCGTGTAACCGCGCAGCGCGGCGCGCACCATCACTTCGGTATCCCAAAACCAGCGTTGGTCCTCAATTTCATCCAAAAGCGGCAAGATGCGCGCGCGCTTGAAAAATTTATAACCCGATTCTGTGTCCCAAAATGTATTCATCCCCAACATACGTTTCGCGAGTTGATGATACCCTTTGCTCAAAATCCAGCGGTCGAGCGAACGCGGCTGAAATAAATAATTGCGCTGTCCGATGGCGATATCCGCGCCCTCGCGAATCGCCTGCGCGAGCGACGGAATATAGCGCGCATGCACTTCGAGATCAATGTCAATATAGCCGACGACATCGCCGCGCGCGGCGCGAATGCCATCCGCCACCGTGCCGCCGCGCCCCTGATTTTGCGCGTGAAAAATACGCGTCAGATTTTTATCGGGACGCTGCGCCAACAGCGCGTCAATCAACGCGCGCGTATCGTCGCGGCTGCCGTCATCCACAAAAATAATTTCATAAGCAAAAGTGGTGAGGTCGAGCGTCTTGAATATTTCTTGGACACTGTTTGTAAAAACGGGATGCTCGTTATAACAGGGCAAGACCAACGTTAAATCCAACGCGACGCTCATGCGCGAACTTGTCCATCAAAAAATTCACGCGTCGCCGCCGCGATGTATTCCACTTGCGCCGCAGTCAAGTCGGGATACAACGGCAAGCGCACGAGCGAACGGCTGACCATTTCCGTCACAGGCAATTCATCGCCGCGATAACCGAGCTGCGCCCGACCGAAGGGCGACGAATGCAGCGGCACATAATGAAACGTCGCGCCAATGCCGCGCGCGCGAAGATGGTCAATCAACGCGTCGCGTCGCGCCACCGCCACACGCAGCGCGTAAATATGCCAGTTACTCGCAATGCCCGGCGGAATGACGGGACGCTTGAGCCATTCGCGCGCTTCGAGCGGCGCGAACGCGTCTTGATAGTGTTGGTACAATACCGCGCGTTTCGCGTTAATCTCATCCAGCTTGTCGAGCTGCGTTTCCAAAATCCGCGCGAGCAAATCGGACAATACAAACGAACTGCCCACATCCACCCAAGTATATTTGTCCACCTGCCCGCGCAAAAACTGCGCGCGATTCGTTCCCTTTTCGTGAATGATTTCCGCGCGCAGCGCCAGCGCATCGTCATTCGTCAAAAACGCGCCGCCTTCGCCGCACGTCACATTTTTCGTCACATGAAAACTGTAGGCGCCCGCGTCGCCAATCGTCCCCAAATATTTGCCGCCATATTTTGCGCCGACACCTTGCGCCGCGTCCTCGACAATCTTCAAACCATGATTTTGCGCGAGTTCAAGAATGCGATCCATGCGACAGCCCACTCCCGCGTAATGAACGGGCATAATCGCGCGCGTCCGCGCAGTGACGCGCGCCGCGGCGTCTTCGACATCCAGATTGAATGTATCCGCTTCGATTTCGCAAAACACCGGCTGCGCGCCCTGTCGCAAAATCGCGGTGGCGGTCGAGGTGAACGTGAACGACGGCACAATCACTTGATCGCCCGGCTGCAAATCCAGCGCCATCAAGCTCAATTCCATCGCGTGCGTGCCGGAAGGCACGAGCAGCGCGTGCTTGACGTTAAAACGTGCCGCGAGTTTTTGTTCGACGCGCCGACTGATGCCGCCGCCGCCGCCAATCTCGCCCGTCAAAAGCGTCTGCGCCGCCGCCTGCGCTTCATCTTGCGAAAAATACGGTTTTGTAAGTGGAATCCAATCGCTCATTTATACTCTCGCCGCGCGCGCATCCCAAAAAATAATCGCGCACACCAACAGCAAAGTCACGCCCGAAATAATTAAACCGATTTTAACGGATAACGGGTCATAAACAAATTCAACCTGATGCGCTCCCGCCGGAACGGCAACCGCGCGCGCCAACGCGTTCGCGCGCAAAATTCGCGCAGGTTGCCCATCCACCGTCGCGCGCCAGCCGGGATAATACGAATCATTCAACACGAGCCAACCCGCGCGATTTGTTTCGACGCGCGCCGTGACATGTTCGGGTTTCGCGTTCTCAATTTGGACGCTGCCCTGCGGTTCACCCGCAGCGTTGGACGCATTGGCCGCGCCTTCCAAACGCACACGCGTAAAAGCGGCGCCGTCACGCGTTAAACTGGCGAGCGCGGCAGCGGCATCTTTTACCTCCTCTGCCTCCCATGCCATATACGCGCGTCCGAATTGAGGGTCCGTCATATTGCGATACAAAATGACCGACGCGTTTTTCTGCGCGCGTTCCAGCGCGTCATTCGCGAGCGCTTGCGCGCTCAAGACATGCGTGACGCCGAACAAGGACGCCAGCTTGAGCGCTTGAGCATCCAGCACACGTCGCGCTTCCAGCGCTTGCATAAACGCTTGATATATCGGCGGCTCGGTGCCATACCCTTGCAGCGAACGCACGCGCCAACGCAGCGGCAAACTCTGGCGCAAGCCCGCGCGCGACGCGTCCGCATATTTTTCCATATCGCCGTTTTGCAAATACGACGCGAGTTTCGTTTCGCCCAAACCCCAATAATAGGTCAGCGCCTCCGGCGTTTGCCGCAAAGTCTGCGCGTTTTTGCCCGTCGTGTACACGTCCAAGGGCGCGACAAAATTGTAGCGAAAATTCCAGCCGAAAAATAATGCATCTAAAAAAACTAGCGTCAGCGTCAACGCCACGCGCGCGCGCGGCGAAAATATTTTACGCTGCCACAACGTCAATATGCCCATCGCCGCGAGCGTAAAAACGATTGCCGCCGGCAGCGCGGGATTCGCCGCCGCGCGCGCAAACGTTTCCGAAAGTGTCAAGCCCGCGCGCGGCGCAAACCACAACGCGCCCAAGCCCAACAGCGTCGCGCCCAAAAATCCAAACGCCGCGAACCATTGCGCGCGCCGCGCCGATGCGCGCAGCGCATCCAAGCCAAATCCCGCCAACAGCGCGACCGCGAACGCGAATAATTCCAAAAAACGCGCGGGCGCGCGCACCGCGCCAAAAATCGGCAGATGGAAAACGATGGAATAAAGCGGCGTGAATTTTCCCAGAGCCAATAGCAAAGATCCCAACGCCATGCTCGCCAAAAAATAAACGCGCCACTCGCGTCGCCACAGCGCGGCGATGGCGAACGCCAGGGTCGCGACGCCGAGATACGCGGTCATTTCGATTATGCTGCCCGCGCCGCGCTCCACGCTGCCGGGATTGCCGCCAAAGGCAAAGGGATAAATCATTTGCAGCAGACGCAGCGGTTCGAGCGAAAACGAAGTCGCGAATTCGTACGTGATGCGTTCGCTGCGCGCGGTGAAATTCAACAACTCTACAAAGGGGACCACAAAAATCGCCGCGAGTCCGAACGCGCCCGCGAGCATCAACGCGACGCCGCGCATTTGTCGCAGCGCGGCGCGTCCGTCGCGCGCGCGCCTTGCGCGCGCCCAATACACCGCGCAATACGCGCCCCACGCCGCGCCGCCATACAGCGCCATCTGCGTATGCCCGCCCATCATTTGCAGCGCGAGGATGGCGCTGCCGCACCCGAGAAACAAAATGCGGCGCGTCGAAAAATATTTTTCCAGACACCAAAAAATCCACGGCAGCCACGCCGCGCCGACGACGATATTCAAATGCTGCAAATGCGCGACGAAAAATCCGCCAAACCCAAAAACGATTGCGGCAAGCAGCGCCGCGCCGCGTGAAAAACTCCATGCACGCGCGAGCAAATACATGCCGGACGCGGCGAGATACAAATGCAAAATAACCGTATAGTTATAGGCGAGTGGTTCGGGAAAAATTAGAAACAGCGCGAGCGCGGGCAAATACGTCGCCAACGCGGCGGGATCGGCGAGATGCGCGCCGCCGAGCGACAGATACGGATTCCATAAGGCGAGCTGTCCCTCGCGCAAACGTTCCGCGCTGTACGCCAGACGCGCGAAATAATCGTTGGCATCGCCATAAAAATAAACGCCCTGCATCGTCGCGGCGGGCAGCAGAAATAAAAACGTGAGCGCCGCCAATCCCAGCAGAGCTTGGATATCGGGGCGTCGCAGCGCAGAACGAATACGGTCAAATCGTGCGTTCACCGCGTTATCCGTGCGCCGCGTTCAAAACAATGCGCCGAAATGTCGTAATCACGGTTTCAATTTCCGTTTCCGTCATTTGCGCGTAAATCGGCAAGAGAATCGTCGTGCGCGTCGCGTCTTCGGTGACGGGCAGCGCGACGCGCCCAAACCGATTCACATAAAACGGTTCGAGATGCGCCGCCATCACGCCGCGCCGCGTCGCAATACCCGCCGCTTGCATCGCTGTCATAATTTCATCGCGCGTTTTCGGCGCATTGCGCGCAATCCGCAAACAGTACGATTGATAGGTATGTTTGGCGTAGGGCGGCTCGTATGGCGTTTCAATAAAATCCAAATCGGCGAACGCGCGATTATAGCGTTCGCCGATTTCGACGCGCCGCGCCAAAATCCAATCCAACTTTTTCATTTGCGCGACGCCGACCGCGCCTTGAATATCGGTGAGCCGATAATTGTATCCGAGCGCGGGATATTCCTCGATAATCACCTTGTCCGCGCCGTGCCGCGCGTAATCCGAAATATTCGCGCCGTGCGAGCGCAGCATTTCGACCTGCCGCGCCACGTCAGGATCATTAGTCGTGACCATGCCGCCTTCGCCCGTCGTAATCGCTTTACGCGGATGAAATGAAAAGCAGACCGCCGCGCTATGCGCGCCAATCGGCTTGCCCTTGTACGCGCCGCCGATAATCGTCGCCGCGTCTTCGATGACGACAAGATTGTGTTGACGCGCGATTTCGTGAATCGCGTCAAGATCCGCCGCGAGTCCGATTTGATGCACGGGCATAATGGCTCGCGCGCGCGGCGAAATTTTTTCCTCCAACAACCGCGGGTCCATGTTGTACGTGCGCGCGTCAATGTCCACAAACACCGGCGTCGCGCCCGCGTGCATCACGCTGTTCGCGGTGGCGATAAAACTGTACGACGGGACCAAAACTTCGGCGTCCGCGCCAATGCCCAACGCGACGAGCGCGAGATGCAGCGCGGTGGTGCAGTTCGAAGTCGCCAGCGCGTACCGCGCGCCGACGCGTTCCGCGACCATGCGTTCAAATTCCATCGTGCGCGGACCTTGCACGACCCAGCCGCTGCGAATCGCCTCCGCCGCCGCGCGTTCCTCATGTTCGTCAAAATACGGTTTTGTAATCGGTATCATCGGTTTTATACTCTGCGCCAGACGCATTGCGCGTATCGTTTGAACGCGCGCGCCGCGCGTTCACTCCCAGTTACGCAATTTTTCTCGGCTCAACATTTCGCGCGGGTCGAACTCGCTGCGCTGAAGCCATTCCACATAACGTTTGACGCCCGCGCGAATTTCGACGCGCGGCGCGAAATTCAACACGCGCTTTGCTTTGGAAATGTCCGCGCTGTGCCGCATAACATCGCCGGGGCGCGGCGTTTGATATTCAATCTTGCTTTGCGAGTCGGGCAATGTTTCCAGCACAATTTGCGCGAGCGCGCGGACGCTCACTTCTTGGCCGCGCGCGATATTAACCACATCGCCGATGAGCGCGTCGCTTGCGCCCGCCGCCATCAAACCGCGCACCGTATCGCTCACTTCGGTAAAATCGCGCGTCTGCGAGCCGTCGCCAAAAATCACCAGCGGCGCGTCGTTCAGCGCGCGTACGACGAATTTGGGAATCACTTCGCCGTACGGACCTTCAAAATGTTCGCGCGGGCCATACGTGTTGAACGGACGCGCTATAGTAACGGGCAAATCGTAGGTGAGAAAAAAAGAGCGCGCATACGCTTCGCCCGCCAGTTTGCTCGCGCCGTACGGCGTCGTCGGGACAAGCGGATGTTCTTCGTCCATCGGCGCGCGCCGCGCCGTGCCGTACACTTCGGACGATGAACAATAGATAAAGCGTTTTACCTTTTCAGCCAGCGCGGCGGTGAGCAAATGCAGCGTGCCGGTCGCGTTCACATCATGCACCACATACGGGTCGCGTATCGAAACGCGCACGCAGCGCACCGCGAGATGATAGACTACCTCCACGCCGCGCATGATTTCACGCGTCGCGTTTTGATCGCGAATATCCAGCGTGACGACGCGCACGCGTGGATTCGCGGCGTGCTGTTGCACATTTTCCGGCGCGCCGCTGGAAAAATCGTCCGCCACAATAATTTCGTCAGTATCTTTTTCAGCGAGCGCGTCCACCAAATTCGAGCCGATAAAACCCGCGCCGCCGGTCACCAAAATCTTCAAGTCATTCTCCTATCGTCAGTCATCCAGCGCCCGTTATTCGCCGCAAAGGCATAATACCGCCGCGCCAAATCATCTAGAGTAACGCGGAATCCTTCTCGAGTTCAATCGTCCTTCCGCCCTCGCGCAACGAGCGCGTCGCAGCTTCTAAAATCCGCACCACCGCGAGGCCCGCGTCGCCATCCGTAAGCGGCGTTTTGCCTTCGACGATACAGTCAATAAAATGTTTGCATTCCACGCGCAGCGGTTCCGCCACATCCAGACGCGGACTAATCACATCGCCCACGCGATAAGTGCGCCGCAATTCCGCGCGCGTATCCGCGTTCAGCGCGAGCTGTTCCACGCCCATATCGTACAGTTTCACTTTTTCCGCGACTTCGAGGTCATCGTACACCGCCATCTGTTTAGAACCCACAATCGTCGTGCGTCGCAATTTCGCGGGCGACATCCAGCTGACGTGAATATGCGCCATGATTTTATCCGCGAATTCAAGCGTGATGAACGCCACATCTTCAATATCGGTTTGCGTGTACGAATTGCCGCGCGCGCTCACCCGCAGCGGACGCCGACCAAGCCAATACAAAATCATCGAAATATCGTGCGGCGCGAGGTCCCAAATGACGTTGATATCAAACTGGTGCAAGCCGAGATTCACGCGCGCCGAATCAATGTAATAAATTTCGCCGAGCGCGCCGCGTTCGATATATTCCTTGACTTTGACTACGGCGGGATTGTAAATAAACGTGTGACCGACCATCAACACGCGCTGCGCCGCGCGCGCCGCCGCGTTCATTTCGCGCGCGGCTTGCGCCGTCGCGGCGAGCGGCTTTTCGACGAGGACATGTTTACCCGCGCGCAACGCATCGAGCGCCAACGCGCGGTGCGTGGAAACGGGCGTCGCAATCACCACCGCGTCCACTTGCGAATCATCCAATATCCGCACATAGTCGCTCGTCGCGACCAGCGTCGGATATTGCGCGGCGAGCGTCGTCAGTTTCGACGCGTCGAGGTCGCAAACATACGCCACGCGCGCGTCGGGGATTTGATTGAAATTACGAATTAGGTTGGGGCCCCAATAGCCCGCGCCAATAACCGCTACTTGAATCATGCAAATATATTCCGTTCGCGTTCCAAAAAATGATGCGCGCGCATTCGTTCAGCGCCGCGCGCCAACGCCGTGATTTTCGCGGAACAGGCAAAGCGATACCGCTTCCGCCGACTCAATTCAATTCATGCGCGACAAATTCATTTTGACAGGGATTGCCGACGGCGAGCCACAGCTTGGCGGCGGTCAAATCAATCAGCGCGCTAAACACAGTCACGCTCTGCCCGGCGTGTTTGCATACGCTCCACGGCGCATAAACATGGTCGCGCGTAAAGCGCGCGCAAATCTCAAAATCAATTTCGCCGTGATATTTGCGCGCGTAATCCAACGCGCGCGCGCAGCGCGTCGCCGACATGGCAAGGTGCGGTTCGTCCGCTTCAAAACGCTCCATGTCTGGAGCCAAATAATGATTCGTGTGCGCCAGCGCGCCGCCGCGTTCGTGACTCCAGGTCAACGCGGCGGCGGTCGCCGAACCTTCGACGTTCACAATCCGCCCATCGCGCGACGAAATAATATTGTTGTAACTCGACGCGCGTTCGGGTCGCAGCGCGGCGTTTAACGCGGCGTCCACGGTGCGCTGCGCGAGAATGTCACGCACGGCGAGCAAACGCGGAATTCCCGCGCGCGAATCATTGGCGTTCAACTGATTGCCCGTTAACGCGAGCCCCGCATTGTTCATGCCAATACTGATGAACCAACCGCCCACGGTGACCGCCAAAATTTCCGGCTCATCCGTGACGCAAAAGCGCGTGAGCGTCAACTGTTCGCGCGCGCGCGCGTCCAAATCATTATTGTGCGCCAGCCACACATGACCATCGCGTGTGGCCGGCGACGCGGCGGCAAGATCGGAACATCCTTTGCTCTTTTCGCGCGCGCCATAGGGCGCGTCCAGGCCGTTATCCTTTACCTCTGCGTACAACAATTCCTCGACGCTCATCAAAAAAAAATCGTCGAACGGGATTTGCGCGCCATCGGCGACGCCGCGCATTTCCGTGAACACGCGCGGCAGCTGTTGGCGCGTGGCATTTTGAAACGGCGCGCTTTGTCGTAATAAGGTCTCCCAGCCAGCGCCGTATTCGGCGCGCGTCTCGGCGCGCATGGCGCGCAGCAGCGGCAGCGCCGCGACGCCGATTTGATAACCGACCTCGTACGCGGTTCCGCGCGCCGCGATGATGGGGATGGACGTAAAAGGCATAAATCGAGAAACTCGCTATTCGTTCATCGGCACGACCAACACCGGACGCGCGGCGCTGCCGACAAGCTGCGTCGCCAAATTTTGCCAGCGCAAACGCGGGCGACCGCGCGGCGCCTGCGCGCCAATAATAATCAAATCCGCGTCGTCGGCGTCAGCTTGGCGCAAAATGCTTTCGGCGATGCCGCCATCCAAAATTTTTATTTTACTACGCACGCCTTGCACCGAGAGCGCGGCTTCGGCTTGGAGCAAATGACGCGCCGCGCGTTTTTGTTCTTCGAGCGTTGTCTGATCCGTTTGCACGTACAGGACCGTCGCGGCAGCGTCCGCGCGCCGCGCCACGCGTCCGCCGAACGCGACATCCGTTTTGCCGGGCTCGCCGCCGCGTGTGCAAATCAAGAGTTGTTTGAAACTGGCGCGTTGCGATTGCGCGAGCAAGACCGGCGCCTCGGCTTGCTCCAGCACTTGGCGCGCGGCGCTGCCGAGACCGCGATAGCCGGTCTCGGCGCTGGCGCGCTGGCCAAGCGCAATGACCTCGTAATGCCCTTCTTGCGCCTCTAGCAATATTTGCGCCGCGCTGGTGCCAACGCGCACGCGCACTTCCAAAGCCGGAATGCGCGACGCATACGCGCGGCGCAATGTCTCCAAATACGCGCGCGCTGGCGCCACCAATTCAGATCGCGCCACAACATGCAGCAAGGTCGCAGAGCCGTGCGTGGCTTGCGCGAGCAGCGACCCCATTTCGGCGGCGAGACTGCCGCTCGGGTCTTGACTCACACACAACAATACTTTGAGGCCCGCCGGTTCCAAGACATGAAAATCGCGCAGTCCGACCCACACTTTTTGGCCGAGCGCATAGTTGCGCTCTGCCGCGCGCGCGCCAGTTTGAATCACTTCGATGCGCGTAACGCTTTGCCCGTACACCGCGCGCGGCGCGACCGCGCGCACGCCGCGCAAGCCCTCCATTTCCAAAACGATGCGCTGCATTGCGCCCGCGAAAATCTGTTCGATGACCACCCCTTGCCCGAGCGCATGAACATCGCGCGCTTGAAATGGCTCGGTTTGCAAAAGCGTGCGTTCGGGGCGAAATAAAATACGAATGGGCGCGCCGTCATCCATTGCCACAATGTCCGCAGGCAAAGGCAGCGCGGCGGTGCCCAAGCGAATCCACTCGTGTTCTTTGCGCCCAACCAACACATTGCCGCCGCCGATAAAGGTCGCGGTGAATTCCGTATCCGGTTGATAATACAGCGTTTCCGATGTGCCGACTTCGATCAGTCTGCCCGTATCCATCACGCCGATGCGGTCCGCCAATTCAAACGCCTCTTCTTGGTCGTGCGTCACCAAAATCGTGGTGAGATTCAACTGACGCTGAATTTCTTTAAGCGACGCGCGCAGCTGCGCGCGAATTTTTACATCGAGCGCGCCGAACGGTTCATCCAGCAACAAAACGGCGGGCTGATACACCAACGCGCGCGCGAGCGCCACGCGCTGTTGCTGTCCGCCGGATAATTGTAAAGGATAACGCGTGCCCAAACCCGCCAGTCCAACCAAATCAAGCATTTCTTCGGCGCGGCGGCGGCGGTCATTATTTTTTATTTTACGAATCCGCAAACCGAATTCGACATTTTCCAACACGGTCATGTGCCGAAAAATCGAATAGTTTTGAAAGACAAAACCAATGCCGCGCGCTTGCGGCGCCAAGTAGGTCACATCGCGCCCGTCCAATTCAATCGTGCCTTCGTCGGGCGTCGTCAATCCCGCAATCATTCGCAGCACGGTGCTTTTGCCGCTGCCGCTGCCGCCAAGCAAGACAAACAGTTCGCCGTCGTGAATATCAAGCGACACGCGATTGACGACGAGATGTTCATTATACCGCTTGGTCAAATTGGTCAGAATAATAGACATGCAAGGAATGCGGCACGTTCAACGCGCAATGCGCTAACGCGTCAAAAGTCAATCCGTCTGAATCAATCGTTTTTAAACGTTGTCTCGACGCGCGCCTTTTTTATTAAACCGCATCAACGCGAAAAAAAGCGCGAACGATAACGTCGCCAAAACAGCGGCGACGGCATTGGCGGCTTCAATATTGCCTGCTTCAAATTGCGCGAAAATGTACAGCGGCGCGGTTTGGGTGCGAAAAGCCAAATTGCCGCTGACCAAAATCGTCGCGCCAAATTCGCCGAGCGAATGCGCGAACGTCAACAGCGCGCCGCTAAACAGACCGCCGCGCAGCGCGGGCAAAACGACAAAGCGAAATGCCGTCCATTGACTCGCGCCAATCGTGTACGCCGCTTCTTCGTATGTCACTTCCAACTCATCCAACACCGGTTTCACCGCGCCAAGCATGTACGGAAACGTGACAAACAAATGCGCGAGCAAAACGCCAATGGGGGCGAACATGGGCGAGATGCCGAGCGGCGCTAAAAATTGTCCGAGAATGCCAATGGGCCCCCATAATAACAAGAGCGAAGTGCCGACAACGACAGTGGGAATCGCGACCGGCAAATTCACTACCACATTCAAGGCATCGCGTCCGGGAAAACGATATTTGGATAACACATACGCGGCATAGGTGCCCAATCCGCCGTTAATGAGCGCGGTGAGCAGAGCGATGAGCAGCGAAAAGCGTAACGCGAATTGCGCTTCAGGACTCGCCAGCGCATTGACAAAACCTTGCCAGCCGCTGCGCGCGGCGAATACATAAATCGAGGCGAGCGGCATCAAAATCAGCGGCAGCAGAACCGCCAATAAAATGCCGACGGGAAAAGCGCCGCGCGGAAGACGCGATTTTCTTGCGGTTGGAATGGGCATACTTTACATTCGCGGCGCGCGCGTCACGGCTGCGCGGCAATAATTTTGGCTTGCCACAGCGCGTCAATAATCGTTTGTTTGACCGTTTGCCAGCCGCCCATATCCGCCACACGAAACGGTTTCTCAATCGGCGTAAAGGTCGCGCGATTCAGCGCGTCGTCCACGCTGCGAAAACCGTACGCGGTAAAAATTTTTTGCGCGCGTTCGCTCCATAAAAATTCCACAAACGCGTCTACCGCCGCGCGCTCGGCGGGCGCGATGTTGCGGTCAATGACGACGACGGTATGTTCGCTCTCGATCGTGCTGCGCGGATAAATCAGTTCGCCGTCGAATTTGCCGCGCGCGATATCATACAACGCTTCTTGTTCGTACGTGACCAGCGCGTCGCCAAAACCATTTTCAAATTGCGTGCGCGCGCCGCGCGCGGAGGACGCTTGCGCGACCACGTTTTTCCAAATGCCCGCGAGTTGCGCTGCCGCGGCGGTTTCGCTCGCGCCCATTTGCCGCGCGCTGCCATATTCCGCAAGAATGCCCCACATCGCGCCGCCCGAAGTGCGCGGGTCGGCATGCACCACGCCAATGCCCGGACGCATCAAATCGGCGAAATCATGAATATTTTTCGGATTCCCCGGACGCGTCAAGATCACAAACGGCGTCAGATTGACCGTGCCATTATGCGGCAATTTGCGCCAAGTCGCGTCGGGCAAAACGCCCGCGTCCGCCAAGCGCTGCGCATCAAGTTCCGTCGAGAGGATGCCGACTTGGGCGGGGACGCCAAGAATGATTTGATTGGTGATGGTGCCTGAACCGGCAAACGAGGCGATAAATTCAATCGGTTCACCGGTGCGCGCTTGCCATTCCTGTTGGAACGCGGGAAAAATTCCTTTGGTCATCACGTCGCCGAGAATGCTAAAGCCATAGACAATAATCGTGCGCGGGCGCGTTGGCGCATGCCACGGCAGCCACGGCTCGACCGCGTAAAACACCAACGCGCCGACAAGCAGAAACATGACGGCGCGACCAAGAATGCGGCTCCAATTGATTTGCGCAAGACGTTCGCTCACAAAAGCTCCACCGCAAGTATAACAAAAACCTCGCAGGTCTCAAATCACTGCGAGGTTTTGAATTTCAAAGTTCAGACCGCGAATTATTTTTCGTCGCTCGCGTCCGGCGCATCCAAAGAAGGCGGCGCGATGGACGGCGTATCAGTGGCGGCGGGCGCAATGTCCGAGGCAGTCGCCGCGTCATGCGCTTGCGCTTGGCGCGCTTTGGCTTCCCATGCCGCGACATCAACGGCGGTGGGCATAAAAGTTCCCGGCGCGCTGGGCGCAGGGACGACAGGCGCCAAGGTCATGCCCGGCGCGGCGGGATATGCGCGCGTGCCAAAGCGCGTCATGACGACCGCGCCCAAACCCAACAGACCGACGAGGCACGAGACGAGCCAACCGAGAATTGGAATTTGGCCAATGAGCATGAGCAGAATCATGCCAAGCATGACCGCCAGCACAGGCAAGATGTTGGTCATTTTGAACGCGCCCAAAATCTTTTCGCCCGCGAGCAAGCCAATGGCAATGCCGCCAAAAATCCACGCCGCCCAGGTTGCCAAGCCCAACAGCAGCGCGATTGGAATGCCGATAATGGTGATGAGCAATAAAATCATCAGAATGAGAAAAACAATCAGCGTCAAACAACCAACGCCGGCGACATTCAGCGGCTGTTTTTGCGCGGCTTCGCTCACGCGCCGCGTGGCATTCGGCGCAAAAATGACAATCAACGCGCCGAGCGCGGCGAACGCGAGCGCGGTAATAATGCCGCCCAGAAGATCGAACCGAAAATTAAACATGCGCGCGATAGGATTGAATGGAACGGACTGCGTGGGCGCGATAGGCGATACGCTGCTCGTGGCATTGCCGCGCACAGTCGCGCCGGGCGCGCTAATATAATTTCCACCCAACGCGGCGACATTGCCTTGCACGACCGCGGTTTCGGCGAGCGTAACATTGCCGCCAAACGTGGCGATGCTGCCATTCACTGCGCCTGCGATTTGGACATTGCCGCCGAAATCGGCGATGCTGCCGTACACGGTCGCGCCGCGCTGCACGTCAACATTGCAGCCGAACGCCAAAATATTGCCGGGCGATTGTCCACCGCTGATAATCAAATTATCGCCGGTGCAAATCTGATCGCCAGCTTGCTGGGTCGCCGCCAACGCGGACGGCGCGCCGACTGACAGCAGCGCGGTTATTAACAAAAGCGCGCATACCGCAGTTAACACAAAAATTTTTCTCGACATATTCATGCCCCACTCACCACGATTTTGAATCCGCGCGAAATCCACCGCTGACGCGCACCCACAGCAAAGTCATTACCACCGCGCCTAACGCCAACACGAGCAAGGGGCCTTGAACAACCCATCGCAAGAACGTAATGGCGAACACAAGCAAAAGCGGAAACAGCGTGATAAAACTTGCGACGATGCTGACGCCGAGATGCACAACCGCGCCCCCGTTAAGCGCGACCCAATATAACGCGGCGAATAATCCTAAAAAAATCAGGCCGAGCGTGAGATACCATTGAGTTCGTGTGCGCGCGCGTTCATACGCTTCAATACGCAAAAGGACGCGCGCGGGAAAACCTTCATCGGGAATCGCCATGCCCGTGCGCTTGAGCAACGCGTCGAACTGATTCAAACCGTCCGCGACAAGGCGCAGCGCGGGCGCAGCTTGCATTGCTTGTTCCACCAGCGTTTGTTCATCGGCGGCTAATGGTTCATCCAGCGCTTTGGCGATGAGCTCGATAATGGTTTCGTTATCCCAGCTTGCGTTAGGCATGACGAGGCTCCAGCAGAGTTTGTCCGGGCGACACGGCGCGCAGTTGTTTGCCGAGCATTTGGCGGGCGCGGTATAGTTTGACCTTGACCGTGCCGACGTTATCGCCCGTGATGGCGCTAATTTCTTCCAATGACATTTCGTTCCAATATTTCAAAATCAGCGCCATACGATATTGCGGCGCTAGGGTCTGCAAAGCGCGCTGCACTTCTTGCTCGCGTTCTTTGTTCAAGGCGCTGGCTTCGGGCGAAGGCAAGTCCGAAACGAGCGAAGGCGCCGATTCATCCCAGCGCGGGTCGTCGAACGACAGCCACTGGAATTTGCGACGGCGCAGGCGGTCAATGCAATAATGCGCGGCAACCGAGAGCAGCCAAGTGCCAAAACTCTGACCCGGGTCATACGTCTTGAGCTGCGCGTACGCGCGCAAAAAAGTCTCTTGCGCGGCGTCTTCCGCATCATTACGATTACCCAACATACGATACGCGAGATTGTACACCGGCGTTTGGAACTCTGCCACGATTTGCGCGAACGCGGCTTTGTCGCCACGTTGCGCGGCGGCGATAATTTGCGGTTCCATACGGGTTAATTCTGCCATGTTATACGCTCTAATGCGGATACAAGTTACAACCGCATTTTACGACGAAACGCTCAAACGGCTCAACGCGTCGGCGGTCACCGCCGGATGATTGGTTAATAAAACGGGCGCGCCAATGCGCCGATAAAAGCGCAAACGCGGCTCGGGCGCGGGATCGAGCGGACAACTGATTTTGCCACGCCGCCGCGCCCACGCGCAATAAAACGGATTGAGATAGAGCAGCGGATAAACTGGTCCCATCATTTCGGTATCATAAAGCGGCAATGGATTTTTCAACGTAATGATGCCGATGGGAATTTGCGGCGCGACGCGCTGACACGCTTTGACGCGCGCGGCGTGAAACGAAAGCAAAACGGTGCGCGCCAACGCATTCCCCGCTTGCAAAACGCGGATTAATTTTTCCGCAGCGCGCGTTTGGATAAAACGGTCGTCTTTGAGTTCCAGCGCCACGGGCGTATCCGCCGCGCGCGTAAATTCCAAAAATTCGGCGAGCGTCGGAATTATTTCCGAACCTAATTTTTGTTTGGATTCAAACGAACGTTCCGCGCGCAAGTTTTTTATTTCGCGCAAGGTCATTTGCGCGACAATGCCCGCGCCGTTGGTCGTGCGCTCCAACGTCGGATCGTGCATCAAAAGGATTTCGTCGTCGCGCGTGAAACGAAGGTCGGTCTCTAAAACAGGCGCGCCTTGCGCGCGCGCGCGCGCGAACGCCGCGAGCGTGTTTTCGGGCAGTTCTTCGGACGCGCCGCGATGCGCCATCAATAATGGCGGCGCAGCGCGCGGACGCGTGAGAACCGATTGCCAGGTGAGAGACATTTGTAATTTACGCCGCCGCGCCAACTTCATCTAACTGTGCGCTTTCGGCTTCTTGAATCGCGCGCGGCACGTTGACTGTGAGCAAGATAACAAATCCGACGATGAACAAGATAATGAGCGATAAAATTCCGTAACGCAGACTGCCAAAGATTTGATTGGCGAGTCCGAAAATGAGCGGACCCAAAAATGAGGTCGCGCGGTCGCTCACTTCATAGAACGAAAAGAATTCGGCTTCGCGTCCTTTGGGAATCATTTGCGCGAACAAAGAGCGCGATAACGCTTGACTGCCGCCGAGAACCAGCGCAATCACCGCGCCCAAAATCCAAAACTGGAATTGCGTGGTGAGCGCCGCGAATGCATAGATTACGACGAGCGACCATACAATCAGACTGAGCACAATCGCGCCTTTCGCGCCCAAGACGCGCGCTAGAAACGGAAAGAGAAAAAACGCGCCGAGAAAGGCGACGGCTTGAATCATGAGAATGACCAAAATCAACTGCTGGTCATCCATGCCCAATTCGATGCTGGCAAAAATAGCGGCGACGACAATGACAGTCTGGATGCCGTCGTTATAAATCAAAAAGGCGACGAGATAACGGACCGTTTCGGGAAATTTGCGAATTTGGCGAAACGTGTTGCCCAGCTGCCTGAAACCGACTGTCAAATACGATGCGCCCGCGGGCATTTGACGCATGGCATGACGCGATTTGAGCGCGCGAAAGGTGATGAGGGAAAAGCCGAGCCACCAAAAGCCCGCGCTCGCGAGACTGACGCGCGCCGCCAGCGCGCTATCCACGCCCAATTTTTCGCGGAATGAAAATAGAATGAGATTCAATAACAGCAAGATGCCGCCGCCCGCATAGCCCAGCGCAAAACCGCGCGAGGAAACATTGTCGCGTTGGTCGGGGCTGGCAATATCGGGCAAGTACGCATTGTAAAAAACGATGCTCGCGCCAAAGGCGAGATTGGCGAGAATAAAGAGAAAACCGCCCAGCCAATGCAAGCCCGGCGTGACCAAGAACAAAAGGATGGTCGCCACCGCGCCGAGCGTGCTAAAGAACATTAACATCCGTTTGCGTAAATGAGAATAATCGGCGATGGCGCCAAGCACCGGCAGCAGCGCGACTTGGAGCAAAATGGAAACGGAAACGCAATAGGTAAAAAAGGAATCATACTTGATGGGAATGCCGAACAGATGCACCATGCCGTTGGCGTCGGCGGCGGCTTGCGTGATACTGCTCAAATAGGGTCCCAAAAAGACTGTGACGACGGTGGTCGAAAACGCGGAATTCGCCCAATCGTACATTACCCAGCCAAAAATTTCGCGGCGGTCATTCATAACGGCTCCTTTACGAAAAACGGAATCAGCGCTGGCAACGATTATACAAACGCGCGGCAGGTAAAGCAATGGGGGGCATAAAGGATTTTTGATTTTTGATTTTTGATTTTTGATTTTTGATTTTTGATTTTTGATTTTTGATTTTTGATTTTTGATTTTTGA
>JAJTXZ010000066.1 GCA_021463195.1 Anaerolineae bacterium | reverse complement strand
CGAATCCGCCGTAAGCGGCGGCAATTCGACGGCTACCCTTCTCAAACCCGCCGTGCGGGTTTCCCACGCGCAGCCGTCGGTTTCCAACCGATGGCGTTCCCCCACCTATCGCGTTCCCCCACCTATCGCGTTCCCCCACCGATCGCGTTCCCCCACCTATCGCGTTCCCCAACCGCCGCCGTTCCAACCACCGCCATTCCCCGCCGCCAACATTACCCCACCTTCACTCGCACCGTTTTCGTCGTATCATTTCCCAAAATATCAATCACCTTGATCACAATCATATATTCCCCCGCCGCGTCGTAGGTATGCGCGGCGCTTTTTTGCAATTCGGGATTCTTGCGCGTCCGATACGTTTGCCATTCATTGTGAAACGCATCTCCCTTGTTGTCCCAATCCACCGCCCAATAATCAATCCACTGCGACCAATGTTTGATCGCGCGCTGCACATCGGCGGGAACATCGTCCGGCGGAATCACAAAATCCTCCAACATCAACATCACCGCGCGCGCGTCGGAAACCTTTGGGGTTTTCGGAAACCCCAAAGGTTTTTTCGCATCGCCCGCGTCTGAAACCTTTGGGGTCTTGCGCGATGTACTCATCGCCGACCCCAAAGATTTTTTCCCGACGTCAACTTTGACCTTTAACGCCGCCAATTCAAAAAATCGAATGTCCCCCTGCTCCACCGCTTTTTTCTCCAACACCTCGCGCGGGATGCGTAAAAATTTCACATTCACGTTCGCCTGCGCCGCTTGTTGAATCGCCACCTCGTTCAACTCGAACGCAAAATCCCAACCGAGAACATCCACCCCATTCGTCGCGGGCGCGTCCTTGCCCGTTCCAACCGCGCGCTTGAATTCCGCCACAATATTTTTCACATCCCCCACCGACACCGGCGAATCCACCGCGCCCACATGCACGAGCCGCCCATTCTTGAGCCCATGCAGCCAAACATATCCCGTAATCCCCCGCGCGTTATACAATTTCAAAATAAAATCACGATACGCCTGCTGCATATCCGCTTGAATCCGTTTATCCGTTAGCGATGGTTTCTTATCGCCCAATCCGTTGGCAAATTCCGCCGCCTGCCACACCTGCCTCTCATATTTCCCCAAATTCTGCACCACGAACGGACGCACATTCTCGATAGACAACAACCGTTTGCGCGTCGTATGAATCGCAAAGCGTCCCAAGTCCGCCGTAATCCACCGCCGATTCAATTTTTCCGCCACTGCCGCCGTCGTCCCGCTGCCGCAAAAACAATCCAAGACCAAATCGTTTTCGTTCGATGATGCGCGAATGATGCGTTCGAGGAGGGCTTCGGGTTTTTGGGTTGGATAATGCAACTGTTCAGGAGATTGATTATGGATTTTGTTGACATCAGTCCAAATGTCTTGAATCACAGTACCTTCGTATTCACTCTCATATCGCTTCAGTCGCGGCATTCCGTTTTTGGGATAATGAATTCGTCCCGCCTTGTCGAATTCCTCCATCTTTTCTTTTACATATGCCCAAGTTCGATTCTTCGACGGATATACGCCCTTCCATTCATAAAGCAAGTTACCGCCATCTCCATGACGTGGCGCATCTAGCGGAAGGCGCGCGTACCTTTCTTTTCGCTTCTCATCGTACTGGTCGAAAAATTGTTCGATGTAATCTCGACTCGGTTTTTGAAATACCTTGTTCCAAGTATATTTTTCGCCCTTGCAATAAAAATAAATATTGTCGTGAATCATCCCACATCGTGCGGGGTCATTGTGAGCAAATGCTCTGCGCCAGACGATCTCATTTACAAAGTTGGTAACACCAAAAACCTCATCGAGCACCAATTTTGCATAATGAGCGACATGATAATCCAAATGCACATAAATACTCCCATCCTCCGCCAACAACTCGCGCAGCAAAATCGCCGTCTCGTAAAACCACTGCAAATACGAATCGAGCCCGCGTCCCCACGTATCGCGGTATGCCTTCATCTCGATGACGCTCGGCGCTTTGACGAATGATGTCGTTTCGTCATCGTCGGTATCGGGATTATCCGGAATCGTCGCGGTAAAAGAAAAATCCGCGCCCACGTTGAACGGCGGGTCAATGTAAATCAAATTCACCTTGCCCGCGAACTCGGGCAAGAGCGAAGGCAAAACATATTTCTTGTCGCCCCAAATCAAACGATTGCGCCATTCCGCATCGCGTCCCGCGCTGAATAAATCCAACGTGCGCTGTCGCAACTGCGCCGATTCATTCACCGTCTCTACCGTTTGAAACGGCAGAGCCACGCGCAAGGGCGCGGCTTTGCGCGATGCTTTCCCATCGCCCCCATCAATGTATTTGCCTTCCCAAATCAATTCAGTCATGTTGATTCCTCGTCGCAAGACCCAAAGAGTCTTTTGAAAACCCTTTGGGTCTCTATGGGTCTCGCGCGTTGCAGCGATTTTACCAAATCGCCAACGCGCGCGCAATCGCAAGCTTTAAGGATTTTTCAATTATATCGCGGGCAGCGTCGCGCCAGGCGCGGGGAGCGCTTGTGATTCCCTGGATCCTCGAGGTCAAGAAAGGGGCTGGAAGGGCTGATCGAAAAAAAAGAGGGGGGTTATGCGGAGATTGGTTTTAGAACATGCGCCGCGCGCAATTCCGCTGTCGGTTCCAGGCCAAGCTCATGCAGCGCGCGCACGCACATATCAAATGCCGCAAGCGCGTCCGCGCGGCGTCCTGCTTGCGTCAAACAGCGCATTAACTTGAGACAGACCGTTTCATCGCTCGCGTCTTTTTGAAACGCGCGCGCATAATAATCCGCCGCGCGTTCCCACTCGCTCGCGTCGGCGGCGAAATTTCCCAGCTCGCTCAACGCGGCGCGATACAGTTTCAAAAATTTTTCGCGCGGCGCTTGCACCCAATCGTCAAATAAATCATCCGTCGCGATATCGTCCGCATACAACTCGACCGCGTTTGAAAATTCTTGACGCGCCGCGACAAAATTTCTCTGCCGCATGAACGCGCGTCCCGCTTCCATCGCGCGCGTAAAATTATCCGCATCAATTTGCGCGATATTTTCCAGCGTCAGTGAAACGAGGCCGCCTTGCAGCGCGATATAGTTCGAACCCGATTCGGGCGCGAGCGGTTCGAGGACGCGGCGCAAGTTGTAGAGCGTGCGATAAAAATTCGCGTTGGCGGCTTGCGGTTCCGCGTCGGCGGACAACAATTCCACCGCCGCGTCTTTTGACAGCGTATGATTCGACGCGAGCGCGAGATATTTCAAAAGCCGTTTGCATTTGCGGCGGCCCCACGCGCGTTCTTGGACGAGTTCATCGCCGCGCCACACGGAAAAATTGCCGAACGCGCGCAAAGTGAGAGGGGGGGGGGATGAAGCGCGCGGTCGCGGCGCACGCGACGCGCGCGTGATGCCCATTTGTTCCAACACGCGCTGCGCGCGTTGACGCGCGTCGGCGCGCGGATGCTTGAGCAGCGGCTCGAGCGAATCCACCGCGCGCGCGCCCATTTTCACCAACAGCGGCGTCACGTACGCGCTCCAGACATCGTGTTCCAACGCCGCGACGAGCAGCGGAATCGCCGCTTGCATTTCACTGCGGAAAAAATAATCGTAATTTTGCGCGACCGCGCGACGCAAACATTCGCGCAAGTGTTCAAGATAGCGCGCGTCGTTCGCGCTGTGATACAGCGACGCCAGCCAGAAATGACTCGCCATCGCGTGATACAAATCGCCGCACTCGCGCGCGAGCTGTAACGCTTGGTCCAGCGTCGCGCGCGCCGCGTCCGCGTCGAGCCAAATCTGCGCCGCGCCCAACTGCGTGGAAACAAAACACTGGAGCCAGCGCAAGTCGCGCTCGTTCGCCAATTTGAGCGCTTGCTGTCCGCGCTGCGCCGCTTCCGCCATTTCGCCATTGTGGCGCGTGAGAATCATCATGAACACGAGCGTGGCAATGACAAAGCGGCGATTATCCAAACGCTGTTCGATATGCAGCGCGTCGAGATATTGTTGATAGAGGTCGGTGTAACTCGCTCCGCACGTCATTTCGAGCGCGTTCGCTTGATTCATCAACGCGAACGCTTCTTGATGCGCGTCGCCGTGCGCGCGGGCGAGCGCGAGGGCTTGGACCGCGTATTCGCGCGCGGGCGCATAGCGTCCGAGAAAATATAAATTGACCGACATGTTGTTGGCGACTTCGGCGGCGCGCGCGTCGTTCAATTCTTCCGCCAACTGTTCCGCGCGGCGCAGCACGGCGACCGCTTGCAAAAAATCGCCCAAGCTGTGAAAGAGCCACGAACCGGGATTCAACAAGGTCGTGAGCAATCCTTGACGGTCCGATTCATAAAGCGCGAGCGCTTCGCGATAGAGCGTTTGCGCGACATCGGTGTTGCCCGCCGAAAGTTGATTGCGCGCGAGATTCGCCAACAGCGCGGCGCGCTGGCGATGATGTTCCGCGCCGACATAACTCAATGCCTCGCGCTGCAAACGTTCCGCTTCCACATAGTCGCCGTTGCGCCAATCGAGCAGATGCGCTTTTTCATTCAACACCGCGCTCAAGCCAAGCAAGTCGCCTTGCGCGGTGAAACGTTCCGCCGCGCGGTCAAAATATTCCAGCGCGGCTTCGGCTTGATGCTGCGCTTGACAAATTTTCCCCCAGTAGAGCCAGAGGATTGGATATTCGGCAAATTCATCCGCGCTCAACTGTTCAAACCAAAATGTGAGCGTGTCAAAACGCCGCGCGCAAAATAAATCGTCCGCAATCGCCACGATCATGCGCGCGGCATCGCGCCGCGCGCCCACTTCGAGCCAATGCGCGATGGCGCTTTCGTACTCGCCGTGATTTTGAAAATACTGCGCGGCGCGGCGGTGCAAGGTTTCGCGGCGTTCGGGTTCGCGTTCGAGTTGATGCAGTAAAAATTCGCGGAACAGACGATGATAGCGCAACCAGCCATCGGAGGTGCGAATGACAAAGAGGCAATGTTTTTCGAGACGCCGCAGCTGTTCTGCTGAATCGGAACGTCCGAGCGCGGCATCGCACAACGCCGGTTCCAAACGCGAGAGAATGGCGGAACTCGTCAAAAAATCGGTCGCGGCGGGCGGCTGCTGCCGCAAAACTTCTTCGGACAAATATTCAAATTGCACGCGCTTGTCATCGTACGGCAAGAGCGCGCGGAGCGACAGCGTTTGCTTGTCGTCTGCCGCGCGTTTTTCGTTCGCGTCGGAAATTGATTTTGCGACGCGCGCTTTTAACGATTGTCCCGCCATCATCAAACCGAGCGCCCAGCCCTCGATTTGTTCGACAAGCGCGTCCCGCGTCGGCTCGGCGAGCTCTAACGCCAAACAATCTTGAAATAGCGCGGCGGCTTCGTCTGCGTTAAAGCGCAAAGCGTCCTCGTTTATTTCGAGCGCCTCGCCTTCCGCGCGCAAACGCGGCAAGCAGGAAAACGCGGGCGCGGCGCGCGTCGCAATCACAAAATGCGCTTGCGGCGGCGCGTGCCGAATCATCAAGTCGAGCGTTTCACACAGCAGCGGCGTATGTTCCACCAGTTGAAAATCGTCGAGGACGAAAACAAAATCGTCGGTCACGCGTTTGGCGAGTTGATTCACCCACGCGGCGGCGAACGCTTCGGTGAGGGATGGATTGTTGGCGCGCGGGGCAAAGGCGGGACGCATGGCGCGCGCAAAACCGCGCCACTCGCGTTCGCACGCGGCAGTGACGTAGGTGTAAAACGTGATGATGTCATTGTCGCTGCGCGACAAGCTGTACCACAAAAGCGGCGCGCGCAGCTCGGACAAGCTGCGCGCGATCAAAGTGGTTTTGCCATAGCCGGGGCCCGCGCACAAGAGCGTCACGCGCCGCTGCAACGCCGCGCGCACATTCGCCGCGAGCCGTTCACGCGCAATCGTATTCGCGCGCACCAGCGGCGGTTGCAGCTTGGTGAGGATGAGATTGGGCTTGGTAGATTCGCGCACGGATAAGGTAGGGGCGAAGCATTCGCAGCCGGTTTCGCGTAATTGTCGAGTCCGCCAGCGAATGCTTCACCCTTACTGTAACGCGCCGAGATACGCGCGCTGGATGTTTTTATCCTGCGCGAGCTGCGCGGGCGTTCCTTCCAGCACGACGCGCCCCGTCTCGAAAACATACGCGCGGTCGGCAATCGTGAGCGCGGCTTGCGCGTTCTGTTCGATGAGCAGCACCGTCACCTCGCACGCGCGTAGTTCGCAGAGAATCCGTAAAATTTCTTGGACGAGCAGCGGCGCGAGTCCCACCGATGGCTCATCCAACATCAACAGACGCGGGCGCGACATCATGCCGCGCGCGATGGCGAGCATTTGCTGTTCGCCGCCCGAGAGCGTGCCGCCGCGTTGGTTGACGCGCTGTTTCAAGATTGGAAAGAGCGAAAAAATCCAATCCATGTCGGACTCGATTTTGGCGCGTGTGCCGCGATGTTGAAACGCGCCGAGCAATAAATTTTCGCGCACGGTAAGCGTCGAAAAAATTTGGCGGCGTTCGGGGACGAGGACGATGCCCGCTGCGATGCTGCTTTCGGTGGTCTTGTACTCTTTGCCATTAAAACGAACGGCGCCGCCGCGCGGCGACAGCAGCCCCGCGACGGTATTCACCAGCGTCGTTTTGCCCGCGCCGTTCGCGCCAACAATGGCAACAATTTCAGATGGATTGACGTGAAGCGAAATGCCGTCGAGCGCGCGCAGCGAGCCATAACAAACGGTGAGATTTTCGATTGTGAGCAAAGAAGCAGCGTCGTTGTTCAAGGTTCGCGGAACGGACTGCGCTGTTTGCGCCGCGCGCGGAGCGGGCGACGCGGCGCGCGCGGCAGATTCGCCGAGATATGCCGCGATGACCTGGGGATGATTTTGAATTTCGCGCGGATTGCCTTCGGCGAGTTTTTCGCCAAAGTTCAACACCACTACGCGCTGCGCGAGATTCATCACAAGACGCATGTCATGTTCGACGAGCAGAATCGTGATGCCGCGTCGGTTGAGTTCTTGAATCAATTCGTCAAGCGCGTCGGTTTCGCCGCGTGTCAAACCGGCGGCGGGTTCGTCGAGCAAGAGCAAACGCGGCTCGCCCGCCAACGCGCGCGCGATTTGCACGAGCCGTTGTTTGCCAAAGGGCAGCGCGGTGATGGGCTGCTCGGCGTGCGCGCGCAAGCCAATGAGATCGAGCCGTTCGAGCGCGTCGGCGCGCGCGGCTTGTTCCAGACGACGCGCCTGCGGCAAACGCAGCGCGGCGGCAAACATGCCATACGGCGCGCGTTGATGATAACCGACCATCACGTTTTCGACGACGGTCATGTTTTCAAACAAGCGCAAATTCTGAAACGTGCGCGCCAAGCCGAGCGCGGCGCGTTGATACGGCGCGAGGCCATTGAGCGATTGCCCGTCCAAGCGCGCGTCGCCGCGCGTGGGCGCGTGAACGCCCGAAATGAGATTGAACAAAGTCGTCTTGCCCGCGCCGTTGGGTCCGATGAGCGCGACGATTTCGTTCATTTCCACCGCGAACGAAACAGCATTGACGGCGAGAATGCCGCCGAATGCTTTGGTGAGATGTTCGACTTGGAGGAGGGACATGATTACTTGACGAGCTCGCGTTTATCAATCACGCGTTTCGCTTTGCCTTCGCTGCGTTGAATCGCGTATGGACGCAGGACGCTGACGTGCGCTGAGAGGCCGAGCGTTTCTCTCAAATCATTTCCGATGCGTTCTTCGACGCGCTGAACTACTTCCGGTCCCAAGCCCCACAGTTCGGGCGTTGCTTCGGTCCAGATTTCCAAAATGTCGAGTTCGTTCTTGGGGCGGTCGAGGACGAGGAGATAATGCGGCGCGATGCCTTCGGTGGCAAGCACCACTTGTTCGATTTGCGACGGAAAGACGTTGACGCCGCGCACGACGAGCATGTCATCGGTGCGTCCTTGCACTTTGCTCATGCGCGCCATCGTGCGCCCGCACGCGCATTTTTCGCGCGTGAGCGTAACGCGGTCACGCGTGCGATAGCGTACCATCGGCATCGCTTGCTTGGTCAGCGTCGTAATCACCAATTCGCCGGTGCTGTCGTCGGGCAGCGGTTCGCCGGTGTCGGGGTCAACGAGCTGCGCGTAAAAATGGTCTTCGGGAATATGCAAGCCGTTGTGTTCGGGACATTCAATCGAAACGCCGGGGCCAATGATTTCGGTCAAGCCATAAATATCGAACGCTTCCAAATTCATGCGCTCTTGCGCTTCGCGGCGCATCTCTTCGGTCCACGGTTCCGCGCCAAAAATTCCGACGCGCACTTTCATGCGCGAACGAAAATCCACGCCCGCTTCGGACGCGGTTTCGGCAAGCACGAGCGCGTAGGAAGGGGTGCAGGTCAAGACGGTCGCGCCAAAATCTTCCATTAACGTAATTTGACGTTTGCTCAAGCCGCCGGAAATGGGAATCACCGTCGCGCCGACTTTTTCCGCGCCGAGATGAAAACCCAAGCCGCCGGTGAACAGACCGTAACCGTACGCGTTATGCACAATATCTTTTTTGGTCACGCCCGCGGCGGTGTAGACGCGCGCCATCGCTTCCGCCCACACCGCGAGATCGTTTTTGTTGTACGCGCCGACGGTGGGTTTGCCCGTTGTGCCTGATGACGCGTGAATGCGGACCACTTGGTCGAGCGGCACGGTCAACATGCCGAACGGATAGTGGTCGCGTAAATCTTGTTTGGTGGTGAATCCCAAACGTTCAAGGTCGGCGAGCGATTTCACTGCGGCGGGCTTGAGGCGCGCGTCGTCCAACATCTTGCGATAGAACGGGACGCGTTGATAGGCGCGCTCCAACGTTTGCTTGAGCCGTTCGAGCTGTAATTTTTGCAATGTTTTGCGCGACATCGTTTCCATTTCGCGGTTCCAGATGCGCGCGGTTTTTCGTTTTGCCATGGCTGCTCCCAAAAGAAAGATTGGAGATTGGAGATTGGAGACTGATTACGGTTGACTGTTGACTTGGTTTTTTTCGCGCCACTTGCGAATGTATTTCAATGTACCCGTCGTTAAACCTTCGGGCATCAAGACCATGATGAGGACAAGCAGGATGCCGAACGCGATGATTTGTTGTTCGCCCGATGCGCCGCGCAAGAGGTGCGGCAAAAAATTTCTCAAGAGTTCGATGAGCAGGGTCACGGCAGCGGCGCCAAAAATCGCGCCCCACACGCTCGCCAATCCGCCAATCGCCACCATCACGACGAGTTCAATCGAAAAGTTGATGCTGAAATCGCTGGGACTGACGATGCCAATCCAATAGGCGTACAAACTGCCGGCGATGCTCGCATACATCGAACTCAAAACCAACACTTGCAATTTCAAACGCGCCGTGTTCACGCCCAACGTTTCAGCGGCGATTTCACTGCTGTGAATCGCGCGGAACGCGCGCCCGATGCGCGAGTTTACGATATTGAGCGAGAGCGCGAGAAGCGCCAGCGTGACGAGCCAGATGAGAAAATAAAATTTGAGGTCGGTGTCAAAAGTGAAACCGCCAAGCGCAAGCTCGGTTGGCATGGCGAGACCATTCGGTCCGCCGGTCAAGTCCGTTTCATTCGTCGCAATCAATAAAAAAATAACATTCAAGCCCAACGTTGCCACCGCGAGATAATGGCCGCGCAGACGCAAGAGCGGAATGCCAAGCAAGAGCGCGATGAGTCCCGTGATGATTGCCGCGCCGACGATGGTGGCAAAGGGTGGAAGCCCCGTGCGCTGCGCGAGAATCCCCGCGCCATAACCGCCCAGGCCATAAAAGACGGCGTGACCGAGCGACACCTGCCCCGCATAACCCATCAAGAGCGCCAACCCAACCGTCAGAATCGTGTTGAGACCGATAAAGTTGAGGACGCTGATTTGATAATTATTGCCGAGCGCGAGCGGCAAGAGCGCGAGAATGATGGTGAGAGCGCTAAACGCGATGAGATTGGGATAGCGCGCGAGCATTTTAATTTGCCGCATAAGAGTTGGAGTAGCGCGTGACGCGGTGTCGTGTGAGGTGGAAATTGTTGTGTGTTCTATTCTGCTCAAATAGTATGACAAATTTGTAATTTGTCATGGTCGGGCAAATCACAAATTTGCCCTACACGCCCGCCGCTTCGCGCTTGGCGCCGCGCTGCAAGATGCCGGTTGTTTGCACAAACAATACGGCAATGAGAACGAGAAACGCGATGGCATCTTTGTAGCCCGATGAAATCAACCCCGCCGCGAGGATTTCGAGCACGCCGAGCAAGAGTCCGCCGATAATCGCGCCGCGTTCATCCGACAAACCGCCAATCGCGATCGCGGCGACAAAGCCCTTGAGTCCCAAATACGTTCCCGTGTCATAGCCCATAAACGTTTTGGGGGCAATCACGATGCCCGCGAGCGCGCCGATACCCGCGCTCAAGGCGAATGCGAGCAGCATCATATGCGAAACATTAATGCCCATCAAGCGCGCGGCGACGCGATTCACCGCGCACGCGCGCAGACTGACGCCAATAAAAGTGCGTTGAAAAAAAAGATACAACAGCAGCATCAACACGAACGCGGAACCGATAACCCAAAGGTCTTGGCGCGTCAATACCGCGTTGCCAATTTGAATCGGCGGACCCTCTGAAAATTCGGACAGACGAAAAGGGTCGGTGCCCCACGCGATGAGCGCAATCCCGCGCAACGCGATCGAAATACCGATAGTGATAATGATTTGGATAATGACCGAATCGGTGCGCGCCCAACGAATGACAATCAAATACATCAACGCGCCAACTCCCATCACCAACAACGTCGCCAGCGCAATCGCGATTATCAATGGCAAATTCAAATTCACCACGAACGCGCGATGAAAGAGCGGCGTTTCACTCGTCAGCGTAATCGCAATCAACGCGCCGAGCATCGCAAATTCGCCCTGCGCCAGATTGATAACGCCGGTGACGTTATAAATGACCACAAAGCCGAGCGCGATGAGCGCGTAAATACTGCCAATCGTCACACCGGCAATGAGGAGTTGAAAAATTTGGTCGGGAGTCATGTCAAGAGCAGGTAGCAAGAATAGCAGGTAGCAAGAGTAGCAGATAGCAGGGGTTTTCTTATTATTTACTCTGCCCCTGCTACCTGCTAACTATTATCCCATCCTTACTTTGCCGCGTATTGATCAGGCGGGACAAATTCCCACTTGCCGTCCTTGATACGCACTAGCACAAGCGACTCTTTGCCGATACCCACATGGTCGGTCGGGGACCAGTTAAAGATGCCGCTGATACCCACAAAGTTCTTTACATTATTCTCAAAGTAATCGCGCAGTTTCGCGCGGTCGGGCCCCACGGACCCGAGACCGGCGAGCGCAATCTCGACAGCATCCCAAGCGTGTCCGCCGAACGAGCTCGGCGCTTTGCCATTGGTGAATGCGCCATAATCGGCGATATATTTAAGCAGGACCGCTTTTTGCGGGTCGCTGTCCGGCAGCGAATTCGCGA
This sequence comes from Anaerolineae bacterium, assembly GCA_021463195.1. Taxonomy (GTDB): domain Bacteria; phylum Chloroflexota; class Anaerolineae; order UBA4142; family SHND01; genus SHND01. Next base: position 14,113 of record JAJTXZ010000066.1, on the reverse strand, counting down.
CCAGCAATTTACCGATGGGGAACATGACGCCGTTGGCGGCATCTTTGGCGAGATTGATAAAGTCCATGTTGCCGATGCCGTGATTGTGCAAGATCGGCGCCGTCAAACCGAGCGTATGATATTGGACGGTGAGCGGCGCGCCTTCGCCCGGCGTCGCGTGGACAATGACCGCTTGCGGATTCAAGCCCTTGATTTTGGTGAGCTGCGCGGTGAAATCCTTATCGCCCGGTTGAAACACTTCGTCGGCGAGAATTTCGATGCCCGCGGCTTTGAATTGCTCATTCATCGCGTCGCGCGAATCTTTGCCAAAGGCGTTGTTGACGCCGATGGACGCGACTTTGGTGATATTGTTCGCTTTGAGCCAATCCAACTGGACGGCGGTGACGGGTTGATTCGCTTGCGGCGTTTTGAAAATCCATTTGCGGTCGGCAATCGGATTGACGATTTGGCTGGCGGACGCCATCGAAATCATCGGCGTATCATTTTTAGTTGCCGTTTCAACCATCGCCAAACTCGCGGGACTGCCGCTCGAACCAATCAAGACCGCGACATTATCTTGTTCGACCAATTTTTTCGCGGCAAGCGTGGCTTTGCTCGCGTCGCTCGCGTCGTCTTCGACAATCAGTTCCATTTGGTGCATTTTGCCGTCGGGGCCCTTGATGCCGCCGGCTTTATTCACTTGATCTTGAATCATCAGCGCGGTATCGCGTTCGGGGATGCCCAATGACGACGCGGGACCGGTAATCGAGGTAACGAAACCGACTTTGTACGGTTCGCCTGCCGTCGCTTGTGGAGCTGCCGTTGGTTGCGCGGGTTGCGCGGCAGTGGTAGGCGCCGGCGCGGCGGTGGGGGTAGCGCATGCTGCGAGTACGAGAACGGCGGTGACCAACAGTGTCAACGCCAAAATTCGCTTTTTCATCTTTTTCTTCTCCTCCTTTACGAAACCGAACCTCGTGCGATGGCAAATAAAAAAATATTAGCGGTATGAGCTGATGAATTGTCCTCCTTTCAAAAAGGATGGGTGAGGCGCAAGTTAATTGAATTCTGATTCGCTCAAGGGGACAGGCCTTGCGGGTTTTCGAAAAGCTGAAAGGGCTTGGCCCTCGGGTCAAATAGAAATTCGCGCTAGAACGCGGCGAGACGCTGCGCCGCATCCGCGATTTTTTGCGCGTTGGGCAAAAAGGTTTTTTCGCCGATTTCATTGAAGGGCACGCCGGGCAAATCGGGGCCCGTGACGCGCATAATCGGCGCGTCGAGGTCGAGGAAAGCTTGCTCGGCGATGCGCGCGCCAATCTCGGCGCCCAAGCCCATTGTGTAGGTGTCTTCGTGAACAATGAGCGCGCGATTCGTTTTGCGAACCGATTCAAAAATCGTTTCCCAATCTATCGGCAAGAGCGAACGCAAATCAACCACCTCGGCGTGAATGTCTTGACGTTCCAAAATTTCTGCCGCCGCGAGCGCTTCGTGCAGCATCATGCCGTACGCGAAAATGGAAAGGTCGCTGCCGGCGCGCTTTACTTGCGCTTTGCCGATTGGGACAATGTAATCTTCGTCCGGCACTTCGCCTTTGATGGAGCGATACGTTTTTTTGTGTTCGAGATAGAGGACAGGATCGGGGTCGGCGATGGCGGCGCGCAGCAAACCTTTGGCGTCGTACGGCGTCGCGGGCGCGACAATTTTCAAACCGGGAAAATGGGCGTACGTAGCTTCGATGGATTGCGAGTGATAAAGCGCGCCGTGAATGCCGCCGCCATACGGCGTGCGAATCACCATCGGACACGTCCAATCGCCGTTGGTGCGATAACGCAGTTTCGCCGCATCGCTCACAATTTGGTCAAAAGCGGAATGGATAAAATCGGCGAATTCGATTTCCGCAATCGGGCGCAAACCGACGCCCGCCGCGCCAATGGCAACGCCAATAATCGCGAGTTCCGAAATCGGCGCGTCTATCACGCGTTCAGGACCAAACTCGTTATACAAACCTTCGGTCGCGCGAAACACGCCACCCAGCACGCCGACATCTTCGCCGAGAATAAAAACGCGCTCGTCGCGCGTCATTTCCGAACGGAGGGTATCGCGAATCGTTTCGATGATACTTTTCAACATGGCGAAAAAATAAAGCGCGCCGCCGCGATATAACAATTTAACGCAATGTCGGTTTCGCGGCGATATATGGATTATAGAAACGCGCTTGCGAGGATTCCACCTATGAGAGGATAGTTATCGCCCGCCAATTGGGTAGTTGGCAAGCGAGGCGTGACTATCCTTTCGCGTAATAGCAAATGGCGGATGGGAGGTAGCGAATCCATTGAATTGAATTCAACGGCTGAACAAAGATCAGAAAAAAACAATGCGCTCCGAACAATATTAAGATTTGCGTTGTTTTTTTTTTGAACGCCTTGTTGAGGCGTCGAATTAGATTCGATGGTCTCGGTTATTTCCGAAAATCTACTACCTGCTACTTGCTACCTATCACTATCCACTGCCATCCCCATACACTTGCTTGAACGTGTCTGCCGCGCTCAATTCGGGCGCGTTCAGCGCGAAATCTGCCGCGTCGTCAACCGCCGCGCGAATTTCATTTTCGAGCGCGGTTTCGCTTTTTTCATCGAGGAGTTGTTCGGCGTAAAGTTGCGCGCGAAAAGTTTTGAGCGGGTCGCGTTCGCGCGCGCGTTCCACCTCTTCCCGCGTGCGATAACGCGTGTCGTCGTCGTTTGAGGTGTGGGGCAGATAACGATACACTTTGGCTTCAATCAAAGTAGGTCCGTCGCCGCGCCGCGCGCGTTCAATAGCCGCGCGCGCCGTCTCATACACCGCGAGCGGATTCATGCCATCCACCACCACGCCGGGGAAACCGTACCCCGCCGCGCGGTCGGCGACATTTTCCACCGCCATCTGTTTGGACTGCGGCACCGAAATCGCAAAGCCATTGTTTTCGCAGCAAAAGACGACGGGCAATTTGTGAATGGCGGCAAAGTTCATGGATTCGTGAACGTCGCCTTTGCTCGAAGAGCCATCGCCGAAACCGCACCACGTCACCGTGTCCTCGCGGCGATATTTTGAAGCGAGCGCGATGCCCACCGCATGCGGCACATGTCCGGACATGACGCTCGATAACGAATAAATTCGCAGGCGACGGCTGCCCCAATGCGCGTACATTTGGCGCCCCGCGCCGGCAGGGTCAGCCGCTTTGCCGAGATAATGACACAACACATCGCGCGGCGTCAAACCCCACACCAGCAGCGCGCTCAAATCGCGATGCTGCGGCGCCAGATAATCGCGCGTGACATCCAGCGCGAATGCGTAACCTGCGCCCGTCGCTTCGTGTCCCGCGCACGAGACCGCGAAATGACCATGCCCCTGCCGATTCAACGCCCACATGCGTTCATCCAAACGGCGCGCGAGAAGCATCGCGCGATACATGGCGAGTTCAAGCGTTTCAATGTCAGTGATGGCAGGAGAGGGGAATGTTTGTAGATTCATTTCAGAGAACTCTGTCACAGCACATCGCTAATTGGACGCGGAAAAAGAAAAAATCCAATACAAAAATCCGCGTTCATCCGCGTTTTATCCGCGTCCAAATCTGCGATGCAATGAGTCGCATCTTGCTCGCTACGCGCCCTTGGCGCGACGGCGCAGCGCGTCAAACTTGGCGGGCGACAGCGTAATCGCGCGCAAATAACCCGCTTCCAAAACGATGCCGTACTTTTGACGCGCGCCGCCGAAAATCAACAGCGCGCCCGCGATGATTTCGACAATGGGCGTCAGCAATGGCCCGGGGCCAAGCGCCATCGCGACAATGAGCAGCAGCGCGGGCAGCGCATGTCCCACGCCGACAATTTGCAACATCGCTTTTTGCGTGCGTAATACTTGCGTCGCTTTTTGAAACGCGGCGTCATTGCTTTGCAAATAGATGAACCACAGCGCGAGATTGAACAATGCGGCGGCAAAACCGATCGCGGCGAATGAAAACGCGCTCGACAGCGGCGTGAAAAAATTTACGCCGTTGAAAACAATGAGCATCAAACCCGCGCCAGTCATGAATCCGCAAGTGACGAAATAAAAAATCACGCGTTGCGTATTCCACGTAATGACGCCCCGCGCGCGATAGAGAATGAATCCTTGCGCGAACATTAAAAAAAACGCGGCAGCCGCAGCCAGCGCGCGCAGCGCGACAAATGGAAACAACCAATCGAGTCCCGCGAACGCGGCGAACAAAAAGAAGGCGAGCGTTTCGCGCGACATCCACGAACGGCGCAGATGGCGAAAGAGATTGATGCCGCGCTGCGGCTGTCCCGCTTCCGTCGTCAACGCGATAAAGCCGATGCCCGCGCAGCCGACGCCGACCAATTTGAAAATCCCCGCGACGAACGCAAGCGAAAACCAATCGGCTTGCCCGGCGAGAAATGCTTGCAGCCATTCGCCGTTCGCGGGCAGAGCGACCAACAGCGCGAGCAAATAAAAACCGGTGCCGATGCCGCCCATCGTAAAATTCACGACCGCAGGCATTTTCCACACGCGTTGTTTTTGAGAAGCAATGAGTTCCATTGTTGTTTAGTGCGCTAGCGCAATAGTTGGGTAGTGCGATAGTTGGTAGTGCGATAGTTGGTTAGTGTGATAGTTTTACTACTGCACTATCTCACCATTGCACGATTGCACCATTGCACTATCTCACTATTGCACCATCGCACCATTGCACGATTGCACTATTGCACTACTCCACTATGTAATACATCGCGCTCTCGGTGCCCAACTCTTCGGACAAGCGCACGGTTTCATTTTCGGCGATATAGCGCGAGACGATGCTTTCGGGGTCTTCAAGGTCGCCAAAGTGCATCGCGTTGGAAATGCACGAACCCACGCACATGGGCGTCGCGTCGGGGTCAACGCCCGGTTTCAAACCGTGCTTGAGACCTTCATCCACGCGCGGCAAACAGAAATTGCATTTGGTCGCGACGCCGATGCGGTCAGGATGCGCGAGCGTTTCCTCGGGCGGAATGAGTCCCGTTTCATAGTACGATTTCGTTTCAAAAACGATATTGCGCGCGAGATACGGACACGCGACGATGCAGTACGCGCAGCCGATGCAAAGATTATAGTTAATGTCCACGATGCCGTCGGGACGTTTGTATGTCGCCGTCGTCGGACACACTTCCAAGCACGGCGGATTCGAACAATGCTGGCAGCCCATCGGCACGAAACGGCGATTCACATCGGGATACTCGCCCGTTTCAATATCCGCCACCCAGCGCCAAAAGACTTGCGGCGGCGTGTTGTTGGTTTGCTTGCACGCAATCGTGCAGGTTTGACAGCCCACACATTTGCGTAAATCAATGACCATTCCCCAACGTGACATAGTAACTCCTTCACAAGTACGGCAATTTTCAAAATTGTCGTACTCCCTCATCCAAAATCTCACACAGTTGGTTCGATGTAATTCCGCGCGGAAATGTTATCAGATGCGCCGCGCACTTGTTACGACAATCCATTGCGCCGAATTTGGCGGCAGGTATGTTCGCGTCCGCGTGCGCGCCCAAGCGATGACTCCATTCACATTCCATTGCGCGCGACGCGTCGGTGAAAACAATTCCGCGCAGCCGCGCGTGTTCGCGCAAATAATCAATGTGCCAATGCGCGCATTTATTTTTTCGCGCGTGCCGCGCAATCCGCGCTCGCAAACCGCCGGGACCGAACGCGCTGCCGACATAAACGTAATCGCCGCGCGGAAAATGAAACACACCGAGTTTTCCCACGCGTAAATTTTTTGCGTGAGCGAGATGCAGCGCGAGCGCGTAGGTTCCGCAAGCGGATGGCAGATGGCTGATGGCTAACGTTTTGCTATTTGCCATTCGTAATTTGCTATTCGCTATCTGCTACCTGTTTCCCTGTTTTCAGCCCTTCCCATTCGCTTTGTAAATTTTCACGCGCACGACATCCGCGCCGCTTCCAGTCGCGTCGGTCAACGCGAGATGCAGCGGCGAGAGCTGATTCAAATTTGGCATGTTCAAATCTTTGGCGACGGGCGTGACCCAATGTCCGAACTGTTGAATCGTCACTGCGACATCGGGGCGCAAACCTTCGCGCACGATGGCGTGACCCTTGACGCGTTTGAGCGGCGATTCAATCCACACCGCATCGCCTTCGTTAATTTTTGCGCGTTTCGCCATTTGCGCGCTGAGCATGACGCCGAAATGGCCTTTGACATTTTTCGCCACATCGGCGAGAACGGGGATGCCGACGTTTGAACCCCAGCTATATTGCATCGAACGCGATGTGAGCAGCCACAAATCGTAATCGTCAGGATTTTTGTCGAACGCTTCGGCGATACGGCCCCAAATGTCGGGAAAATCTTTCCACGCGGGCAGCGGCGAATATTCGTGCAGCTGCGTGTCCCACCACTCGATGCCTTGTTCGTGCAAACGATTGCCAAGTTCCAACCCCGCGCGCCAGATGCGCTCTTGGTACGGCAATTCGTAACGCAAACCTTTTTGAACCATCGCGCCGTGCAAGAACCAATCTTGTTCGGGGAACGGGACAAAGAACGCGCCGTTCTCTTTGAACCACGCGAGGTCATGTTCCTCCGCGCCGCCGCTCAAATCATACGTCGCCGCGCGGCACGCGCGGTCCCAGATTTCTTCGCGCGTCGGCGCGACATCGTTCGGCAGCGAATAATCGAAATTCTTGCCCTTGAGCGGGATGCCCGTCCCCCCCCCCTTGTTCAGCACGGCGATATATTCGTTCAAAATGCCCATGCGTTTCGCCAATTCAGTGCCAATGTCGGTGAGGTCGAGACAATCCACCGGCGGCTCGACGGCGGGCTGGCGCAGCGCATAGCCCTGATGTTTCCAATATTGTTCGATAAATTTCGTGCCGCCAATGCGATACAGTTGATACGATTCCAAATCGGTCGCTTCGGGCAACAGCACATCGGCGTACCAATTCGTTTCGTCGGGCGTATAAGCGAACGCGGCGATGAACGGAAATTTCGCCATCTGCTCTGTGACCGTTTCCGAATCCCAATGCGAAATCGCGGGATTGGTGCGATAAATAATCCACACTTCCGGCACGGTTGGACGGGGCCAATTTTCCGGCGGCTCTTTCATAAAAAGCCACGGCAAATGCGCGGGCCCCAACGCGGCAGACCACGGCGAATTGTTGGCGAGCGGGACGAGCGTTTGATACGCGTTGCGGATTTTTGGTTTTGCCACCCAATTTTCTTTGTCGGTCGGATTCAACGGCTGGTCCATGAATCCATCGGGACCCGGACGCGCGCTGGCGAGACGGTCATGCCCCGGACGATTCAAACGCACTGTCGTCCCAATCGTTCCGCCCGGTACTTCCAAGGCGCCGACGAGAATTGCCAGCATCGTGCGGCCCCACAACGCTTCGTAACCGCCCCAACCATTCGTCACCGTCTTGCCCAACAAAATCGCGACGGGGCGATACGGATACGTTTTGCCTTCAATCTCTATCGTGGCGCCGACATTCGCATTTTCCAAAAATTCGCGCGCGACTTGGCGAATCGTCGCGGCGGGCGCGCCCGAAATTTTTTCCGCCCATTCGGGCGTATAGTCGCGCACATGGTCAATCAATTTTTGAAACGAAGTCGCGGCTTGGACATTTTCAAAATTGGTCAGCTCTTGGTCCGCGCCGATGGTGATGCCGCTCGCCGTGTACGTTCCATCCATCGCGGGCGTGAACGCTTCGTCAAATGGACGCGCGCGATTTTCTTTTTCATCCCACATCAACGGCTTGCGTGATGTTTCGTCGCGCAAGAACAAACCATTCGGCGCGATGAGATACGGCGAATTGGTCATGCCGCGCAAAAATTCGACATCACATTCCTTGCGCCAATCGTGTTCGTGCAGAATGGTGTGAATGAGCGCGTACATCACCGCCGCGTCGGTTTTCGGTTTGACGGGCACCCATTGCGCGTGCGCGCCGGTCACCGAAAGATGCGGCTCGAACTGAACGCGTTTCAAACCGCGTTCGCGCGCTTGCGCGTGCCGCCACACGCCGAGAACGCCGCCGCTCGCGTCGTTGTTGTTGCCGAACGAGATGAGATAATTCGTGCGCGGCGTGTCGGATTGCACGGTAAAGGCGCGATGCCAAAATTCGCCGTAAAGATGTTCCGAGTGATAACACTTGACGCCCTGTCCGCTGCCGATGCCAAAATCCACCGGACCCCACGTCGAAAGAAACGCGGGCAGCGCGCCGGTGTACGCGGGCGCAATGCCGCCGGAGCCGAACGTGACGGCGAGACGCGGATAACCGCTTTCGTCGCGCACGCCTTTGGCTTTGACCGCGAGCAATTTTTGCGCGATGAGGTCGAGCGCTTCGTCCCACGTCACCTCTTTCCACTGTGGGTCGGCGTTGCGGTCTTTGACGGGATTCGTCCGCACCATCGGTTTTTTCACGCGGAACGGGTTGTAGGTTTTTTGAATCAAGCCGTATGCTTTGACGCACACGCGCCCCGCCGCCGGATGAATGTCGCCAAATTTCCAATTCGGCTCGACGCGCGTGGCGACGCCGTCCTCGACGCAAACGTTCAGCAAATCGGGACCGGCGACGCATTGATAACAGTATTCGGCAACTTTGGTTGTTGACATGCGATACCTCTATCTTCCCCAAGCAACGCCGCGCCGCTGCGCCCATTCGGCGCCCAATTCTTCCAGCGCGCGCGGTTCGAGCATATTTTCCGCCATTTGAAAGAGCATCACTTCTTCTTTGCCAAAATGTTCGCGCGCGAGATGAAGCGTGTCCGAGACGAGCCGCTTGGCTTGGGCTACATCTTCTGTTTGCGGCAAACGCGCGAGCGCGCCTTCGATTTCATCGTGCGCGCGCATCAGTTCGCGGATTTCTTGCAACTGTTCGAGCCAACCCTCGATTTGCGCGTGTTCCATCCGAAAGACGTGCGTCGGGCCTTCTTCGCCCATGATATTTTCCATCGCGGGAAAGAGGACCTCGTTCTCGATATGCGCGTGCGACGCCAATCCTGCGAGCAGCAGCGCGCCCTGCGCTTTGATAACTTCCAAATTCGCTGTTTCGGCGGTTTGCTCCAACAAGTCAAACTGTGAATAGAGTACGCCGTGTTCGCCTACAAGTGCATCTGTGATTTTCATAAATGTCAGAGGGCGGGAGACAGGGGGCGGGGGACAGAGGATGTTTTCATATTTCACATTTTACATCTCATGCCACTCGTCACTCGTCACCCTACCCGATAGTTGTATATCCCCCACTCGCGCTAAAAATTTGTCCCGTCATGTACGCCGACATATCCGATGCGAGAAACAGAATCACGTTGGCAATATCAATTGGCTGCGCGAGACGGCGGAGCGGATACGCTTTTGCCAATTTTTCTTCGCCGCCGGCGCTCTCGATAAAATCGCGCGAGCCCGGCGTATGCGTGACGCCCGGCGCAATGCCGTTGACGGTGATGTTGTAACGCCCCACTTCTTTTGCCAAAGATTTTGTGAACGCCGCGACGCCGCCCTTTGCCGCCGCGTACACCGTCAAGTACGGTTCGCCAATGCGTCCCGCGTCGGAAATGAGATTCACGATGCGCCCGTATTTTTGTTCGGTCATTGCATCGAGAACCGCGCGCGAAACGTTGAGCGTGCCGTACAGCGTTACGCGCAAATTCGCGTCGTAATCTTCGGGCGTCATGTCTTTGAACAATTTGGTCGTCCAGCGCGCGGCGTTATTGACGAGAATATCAATGCGTCCGAATTTTTCTAATGCCGCTTGCGCCAACGCGCGCGCGTCGTCGGGATTCGTCACATCCGTTCGCACGCCAATCGCGTCGCCGCCGGACGCGCGAATTTGCTCCGCCGCCGCGTTTGCGCTCGCTTCGTCAATGTCGGCAATGACGACACGCGCGCCTGCGCGCGCGAGCAATTGCGCGGTCTCGCAGCCGATGCCGCGCCCCGCGCCGGTGACAATGCCGACGCGTCCGTTCAAGTTGATTTCGATTGACATTTTGAATGAGGTCTAGTGAGCAGTAATCGGTATTCAGTAATCAGTCATCGGTTACTGATGACTGTCCACTGATGACTGATGACTGATTACTGTTGCAATGGTCGCGTATAAATCACGCGAAACAACATCAGCGCGAGCGTGCAGTCCGCGCAGTCTTCCGAAAATTCGTCGGGTGTTTGCGGTTCGAGCCATATCTCAAACCCGAGCTCTTTGTACATCTGAAGCATTTCGTTCAGACGCGGCGGACCGCCGACGAAACGCCGCGTCCAACCATCGGCGATGAGTTCGGCTTCGCTTTTTGCGCGAGGCGTGAGACCAAAAGTGACGTTGTTCATTGTGTGCTATAATCGCAAATGGATCCTCATAATTTTGCGCGGAGGAACATGATGTCGGCGATTACGATTGAAAGCAATGGCATAAAGATTCCGGTTGATGCAATCGAAGGCGAAGGTTTAATGGTCTTGACGCTTGCCGCGCACGCGCATTTGATCGCGCGTACAGAAATCGTCAAGAATTATTCAACCGAAACTTGGCAGCGACTGCTTGAAGTCGTTCGCGTGACTCAGCCAACTACACCCCCGCCGGCGTACCATCTCTATTCACCCCGAAAAGCTCATTTACTGCAGGAATTGCGGGAGCAGGGTTATCCCGTCTCGGGCGGCGAAGATTACTTTGCCAAACAAGCAGATACCGTTCCTTCGCTTGAACAAGTTCGGGACGAGCTTTCTGTTTTTAAAGGTTCGCTATCCGATGAAGTGATTGCGGAGCGCGAAGAGCGATGAGTTTGCATTTTTTCGACACCAGCGCGCTGTTTAAACACTATCACCGTGAAACTGGTTTCGAGCGTGTAGATGCCATTTTTGATGATAGTGACGGTATCTTTATCTCGGAATTGGCATTCGTCGAGTTTGCATCGGTTTTGCACCGCTTAAAAAATCGCGGCGAGATTGGACAGACTCGCTTGGATCATGTGCTGGCACGCTTCAATCTCGATACGACAGACCGGATTGTAGTTGTCGGTCTGCGACACGAATCCATCCAGCAAGCACAGCAACTCGTCTTGAATAATGGATTGCGCACGCTCGACGCTTTACAGCTTGCATCTGCTCTCACTCTCAAACCACTTGGGCTCGTTTTTGTCTGTGCTGATTTTCGTCTGCTTCAAGCCGCGCAAGCTAACGGTTTGGAAATCCTCAATCCCCTCACCGCATAATCACGCTTCCACTATTTCTTCGGAAACAACTTCAAATTCACGTTCGTCCTTGCCTTTGCCATTTCCGCCCTGCAATTTCTTTAGACGCCGCTGCGCCATCACTGCCGCGCCGACGGCGCCCGTGTATTGCGCCCAATCATCCTGCGGCACGTTCACATCCGCTTTGAGTTTGTTTTGGACGACGCGTCCCATCGTTTCAAAACGCAAGATGCCGCCGACAAGCGTGAACTCGGGTTCCATTTGCACGCGCTTCATCAGTTGCACCGAACGATCCACGAGCGACACAATCGCGCCGTGCATAATGTCCGCGGGCGTTGAACCCGACGAAACGTGATTGATGACTTCGGATTCCGCAAACACCGCGCACACGCTCGAAATTGTCACCGCGTCTTTGGATGTCGAAATCAGCGGCCCGATTTCTTCGATGCGATAGCCCATGTAGCGCGCGGTCTTTTCCAAAAACGCGCCCGTGCCGGCGGCGCATTTGTCATTGAGACGGAACGAACGGACTTTGCCATTTTCCGCCAAACGACTCGCCTTCATCGTTTGCCCACCCACATCCAAAACCGTTTTCGTGTTTGGGAAAAAATAACACGCGCCGCGCGCTTGCGCGGAAAGGTCGGTCACTTGGACATCGCGGAACGGCACTTGGAAGCGTCCGTAACCGGTGCTGACGACATACCGAACGTCGTCTTGCGCGATGCCCGCTTCCGTCAACGCGTCTTGGTATGCCGTCGTCGCGGCTTCGGCGAGGCGAAAGCCGGTGTTGATAATGCCCTTGCCGAGCAGTTTGCCATCGCCGTCCAAGAGAACGGCTTTGGTGTAGGTCGAGCCAACGTCAATGCCTGCGGTAATCATGCGGTCACCTCTTTCGTCCGTACCGGTTCGCGGCTGCTCTTGATGCGGTCCATCGCAAAGAGCGCGGCGCCCAACGCGCCCATGTAATGCGATTCTTCGCTCACGTTTAACGTCAAGCCAAGCGCTTGATTCAACACCGTCACCATGCCTTGATTGCGCGTCACGCCGCCGGTGAATGTGACTTGGTCTTCAATGCCGACGCGTTTCAACAACCCAATCGAACGCGTGCCAATCGAACGATGCACGCCCAACAAAATCTCTTCGATTTTTTTGCCTTTGCCCAACCACGACAACACTTCGGATTCCGCAAAGACGGTGCAGGTCGTGCTGATTGGCACGGCTTTTTCCGCGCGCAGCGCGACCACGCCGAGCTCCGCCAACGGAATTTCGAGCGCCGCCGCCGCCGATTGCAAAAAGCGCCCCGTGCCTGCCGCGCATTTATCGTTCATGCAAAAGTCCACCACTTCGCCGTTCGGATGAACCCGAATCGCTTTGGTGTCCTGTCCCCCCATGTCCAACACCGTGCGAGTGTCGGGAAACATGTGAACGGCGCCGCGCGCGTGACAGCTGATCTCGGTGATTTGGGTATCGCCGAACGTCACCTTGTAACGTCCATAGCCCGTGCCGACGACGTAACCGACTTGTTCTTCGTCAATGCCGCCCTGCTCAAGCGCGGCGAGAAACGATTTTTCGGCGGCGGTCACCACATTCGCGCCCGTATCAATAATCGTGCGTCCTACAATTTCGCCGTTCTCGTTAATCACAACCGCTTTGGTTTGTGTCGAGCCGACGTCTACTCCGGCTGAGTATGCCATATTTCCTCCACGAGTCAGTGTTCGGTATCCAGTAATCAGCGCGTAGGAAACTGCTTGGCTTGCCGCGCGCTGGTTTGACTGTTTACGCCGCCATGCGCAACTTGCGCGTCGCCAAACCTTCAAAGAACGCGTCAATGCGGTTTTTCATTTGCGCTTCCGAAACCACGCGTTTGTCCATCATGTCCGATTCGATAAAGAGCGTCATCACATCGCTCGCTTCCATCACCGCGCGGCGATTGTCCGCGAGACCCGTCGAAACGGTGCGGCAGCTCTTGATGGGGTGATAGACGATACCGTCCACATTGTACGGCGCGAGCATTTTCACGAGCGCTTTGTCCTGGAAAAACATCGCGTCCATCGCGTTACGCACGCTCAATAACGTGCCTTCCGCCAAACTTTCCAGCGGATTGCTCAAGTCATATTGGTAACCGAGTTCGAGTCCGCCCGCCGCGAACCACAAATAGGTCGAGCCAATGAACACGCCGCCCCAGTCCGCGAACAATTCATAAAAACGGCGAAAGATGGGATAACATGGCACGCCGACGAAAATGAGACGATATTTTTCTTCGGGCAGCGTGCCGATGCCGTGCGCGACTTTGTATTCCATCTCTTGCACGAGGTCTTGGAAATACTTGCTGCCTTCGGCGCTGCCGCGCAAACCATTCGCCACGCCGAGATAAATCGTCCCTTCGCTCAACGCGTTGAATGTCGCGGGCGTGTTTTGATTCAATTCAATCACGCGCTTGTACGATGCCGCCATGTCGTTCGTGTATTTCATCTGTTCGCGCAATTTGTCAATGTCGAATTTTTTGCCGCTTACCTCTTCGCACAGCGTAATGAGTTCTTGCAGTTGAAATTGCACGTACTGTTTGTCGCGCCCGAAATCGCCGGACGATTCGCTCGTGCCGTACCCCGCGTCGCGTCCACCGGGAATGTCCACCGTGAACGATGGAATATGATACATGCGTTCCCAAATTTCTCCCCACTTTAAATAGGTGTTGCACGCGTTCGTCATCACCGCGAGATTCGGTTTGGGAATGCGGCCCATCGGATGTTCGCCGCCGCGCAGCTGCATGCCCACGTCGGCTTTCACATAGCCGCAAATATCGGGCGAGTAACCGTAATCTTCGGCGGTATTGAGATATTCATGCGCGACGCGGCGCACCGCCGTTTGCAGCGAATTGATTTCGGGGAACGAAATTTGAAAATCGAACGCGCGCAGAATTTCCGAAATACTGCCCATGACAAA
>JAJTXZ010000065.1 GCA_021463195.1 Anaerolineae bacterium | reverse complement strand
GTTGGGGGGGGGGAGCCGACGGTGACGCTGCGCGGCAATGGCAAGGGCGGACGCGCGCAAGAATTGGTTTTAGCCGCCGCGTTAGAGCTTGCGGGCGAACAGGAGCTTGTCGTATTGAGCGCGGGAACAGATGGCACGGATGGGCCAACCGACGCCGCCGGCGCGATTGCCGATAACACCACTATTTCACGCGCGCGCGCTTTGGGTTTGGACGCGCGCGCGTTTTTGGAAAACAATGACGCGTATCATTTTTTCGCGGCGTTGAATGATTTAATTATCACGGGGCCCACGAATACGAATGTGAATGATTTGATGCTTGCGCTGCGTAGATAAAAAAAAGGCGGACAGTTTGTCCGCCCCTATGTTTTATTGACCGCCCAAAACCTGTACCGCTTGATTCAACATTTGCGCAGCTTGGTTCTCATCCATACCAGTCTGCGATGCGAGCGATTGAATCATTTCAGATTGCTCAGCGCGCGAGAATGATAAATCCGCGCCGCGATTCGCGCCCAAGGGATCGCCGCCGCGCGTCTGTCCGCCGCCCGCGAGCTTGCTCAAAATCATCGGCACCACAATCGCCATCGCGGTCATTGCCAACTCGCGCGAGATGCCCAATTTATCGGCGAGCATATCCGCCAATGGCGCGAGCGCGGAATTCATGCCGGTATTTGTGCCGCCCATCGCGCCTGCATTCGGCGCGGCGCCGCCCATGCCGCCGCCAAGCAAGCCGCCCAACATGCCCATAAGCGGGTCGCCGCTTTGACCGGCTTGACCGCCGAGCAAACCGCCGAGCAGACTGCCCAAATCGCCGCCGCCTTGCGCGGGGGCGCCGCCTTGACCGCCCATTAACGCGCCGAGCAAGTCGCCCAACTCTCCCCCTTCCGCAGGCGCATTGCCCGCGCCGGATAACGAACCCAGCACGTTATCGCCGCTTTGCGCGGGCGCGCCGCCTTGACCGCCCAACAACGCGCCCAACATATCGCCCATCGCGTCGCCTTGCGCGCCCGTTTCACCTTGCGGTTCTCCGCCCAATAAACCACCGAGTAATGACCCCAAATCCATAATGCGCTCCTCTCGCCTCGAAAATTTTATGGTGTATCCATTGCATCCGCCGCCGCCACCAACTCGAGCAAACGCGGATACACTACATCCGGTTTCACTGCCGCGTCAATCGGATCCAACAAATCGTGCGGCAGCCCCAACGCGCGCGGAAATTGATAGGTGAAAATCCGCGCCGCGCTGTGCTTGCGCCATGCCGCGACAAAGACATCGCACAAAGCATTGTTCACGGCAAAATCATTCGCGTTCGTCACCATCCACACGCCGCGCGCGGCGGGCGGCTGCCGGCGCGCCTGTTTCAAGAGCTCGTCGCTGAACAAAAATAATCGCGCGAGCGTGCGCGTGGCAAAACGCGGATACGCGTATTCGATGCCCGTTTCCGCGCGCGCGCGCGGATCCCACCAGACAAACAGATTGGGCAAATGATCCACCGTCCAAGCGGCCGCGCGCGTCGCGCGCGGCGGAATCACTTTGACGCCATAGGCGGGCGCAACCATGATCGCTTGAAACACATCGGCGCGCGTTTCCGCCAGCCACGTGGTCATGACGCCGCCCAAGGATAATCCGATGACAGAAATTTTGTCGCCCAGACCCGACGCGATGTCCACCGCGTCGCTCGCCCACGTTTTTAATTCCGCGATCGTCAGCGCGCCATGCGCGCGCGACAAACGATCGCGATAGCCGTGCTGCGGCATGCGCGGCGCGAATACATTATACCCGCGTTGGAACAATAATTCACCCAGCGCCGCAAATTGCTGCGTGCTGTCGGTATAACCGTGCAAGCAGACCACCGCGCGCGGCGTTTTTTTATCGCGCGTCCACAAGCGCGAATGCGACGCGGGATGAATAATTTTATCATCTTCCGCCGCGATTATTTTTTCAACGCGCGCGCGCGCCTCGTCAAACGCGCGCGCTGGATTATTTATCATTTTCGCAATGCAACCAAATCCGCGCGCCGCGCGCATAATTTTTCAATCAGCCCCGCCAACAACGCCGCGCGCGGCGCAATGCTGTCGCGCGCGATGTATTCATCCGGACTGTGGTCGAGACCGCCAATGGGCCCCAAACCATCCAACACCGGAACATTCGCGGCGGCGACATTGTTGGCATCCGACGCGCCGCCGGTCGCCTGATCTTGAATTTCAAAACCCAATTCGCGCGCGGCGGTTTTCGCCAACTCGGTCATAAACGCGATCGCGGGCGTCTTTGCCATTGGCGGAAAGTTGAATGCGCCGGTGATTTCGACGCGCGCGCGCGCGACCTGCGTTTGCGCGGCGAGGCGCATCACCGCGTCATGGGCGATGCGCGCGCCTGCCGCGTCCACCGCGCGCACATCCACTTTAACCTGCGCGGCGTCCGGCACTACATTCGTGCGCGTGCCGCCGCTGATGATGCCCGCGTTCACGGTGACGCCCGGCGCGATGCCGTTCAAATTATGCAGCGCGATGATTTGATGCGCGAGTTCCAAAATCGCGTTCGCGCCCTTTTCGGGTTCCACGCCCGCGTGCGCGGCGTGTCCATGCACACGCAAGGTGTACTCGCCCGTGCCTTTGCGCGCGCTAACAATATCGCCATTCGCGCGCGCGCCTTCCAACACCAAAACCGCGTCCGCTTTTTCGACTAGCGGCATGTAAAATTTTTTGCCCGTCGGCGAACCGATCTCTTCGTCAGGGCTGAGAAATAGTTGCAGCTCCGCAAAGTCATCCAAGCCCGCCAGCTGCAAGGCGCGCATGGCGTACATGCCGACAAGCACGCCGCTCTTCATATCGCCGACGCCGGGGCCGACAAGTTTGTTGCCTTCTTGACGCAGCGGGCGTTCTGCCGCGACGCCTTTGGGGTATACCGTGTCAAGATGTCCGAGCAGTAAAATGCGCGCGACGCCCTTGCCGCGCAGACGCGCGAGATACGCGTTACCGAATTTGCGTTGGGGAAAATATTCCATATCCCAGCCCCATGCTTGTCCGCGCGCGTTAACCCAATCGCCGCAAAAATCTACGCCGTCTTTGGTGAACGTGCCGCAATCCACATTCACCAAGGTCGCAAGGTCATCGAGAAATTGAGGTAAAGCGGATTCGAGAAAAGAGAGTGTGTTGAGCATATGCTGATAGAACAAATTTATAATTTATCCGACGATAAATCACAAATTGGTCAGCCCCGGCGCATCACGGATTGGGACGCCGCTAAACGCGAATGAACGCGGAAAATAAAAAAAATAGTTTATCAATCCACGTCCAAAAAGCGAAATTGCGATGCATCGGGGTTGATTGCGGCGCCGATTTGCGCGCTTACCATTCTTGCAATTTCCAAATTTCGGGCTGCCAATCGCCCGCCCCGCCCCCAATCTCGACATAGATTGCCACTGCGCGTTTCAACTGCTCCATTGAATCAGTCTCGCGCCCGAGCGCGTGATACAAATCGGCGAGATGATTGAGCAGCGCAGCTTGGCGATGGCGGTCGCCGGCGCGCGTGACGAGTTCCAGCGCGCGCTGCGCCAATTCTAACGCGCGCGCGTCGTTGTTGGTCGCGCGTTCGACGAGCGCGAGATTGTTCAATGCCGCCGCGTGCGCGCTCACGTCGTTCATTTCTTCCGCGCGGGCGCGGCTCGCTTCCAAATGTTTGCGCGCGCCTTTCCAATCGCCGCGTGTGCGCGCGAGGATGCCGAGAATGTTGTGGGCTTGAGCAATCGCGCGTTCATCGCGCGTGCGCTCTGCCAAACGCAAGGCGCGCTGCGCGTGTTTCAACGCGAGGGCGTTGTGATGCGATTGATGTTCCGCGAGCGCGAGGTCGGCATAGAGCTGCGCCTGCGTCGCGGCAGCTTGAGTTTCGCGCAGCGCGTTTTGTAAATGTCGCGCGGCGCGTTCCCATTCGCCGCGTCGCAGATACACACGCGCGATGCTGGCATCCACATCCGCTGCCCCAAACGCCGCGCTGGTCTCGTACGAAGCGAGCGCGGCATCGTATTCGCCCAAAAGCGTTTGCGCGTCGCCGATATTTTTTCGCAGCGACGCGGCATCGGGCGCACCGAGCGCGAGCGCGGCGGAATAATTTTCAACTGCATCGCGATTGGCGAATACGGAACGCGCATAATCGCCGGCGCGTTGATAAAATTCCGCCGCCCGCGTTTCATCGCCGCTCGCGCGGAAATGCCGCGCCACTTGGCCGGCAAGGGCTTGGGGATTTACGCGCGTGCGCCGCAAGAGCGCGTCGGCGGCGCGGCGATGCAAGAGGCGGCGGCGCGCGAGCAAAGTTTCTTCGTACACCAACGCGCGGATTTTTTCGTGCGTGAAATCGTACTGGGGCGCGTCCGCGCGCGCGGTTTCCACCAACAAGCCCTGCGCTTCCAGTTCCTCCAAACCCGCGATAGTTTCTTGTTCCGTGCGCCCGCTGACCGCATCTAAAATTTCAAAATCGAACGAACGCCCAATCACTGCCGCCGCGCTGATGAGTTGGCGCGCGGTTTCGCTCAAGGGCGCAAGCCGCGAATGCAAGAGCTCGCGCACGGTGGCAGGCAATCCATCTTCGGGCAACTGTTTTTCGCGTTCAATCCATTTGAGCGATTCGACAAGGAAAAAGGGCTGCCCTTCGCTTTCATGATACAACCGCGCGGCGAGGGCGGCATCAATCGGCGCGCCGCGTTGAGTGGCTACGTTGACCAATGTCTGCGCGTCGGCGGGCGCGAGGCGCGCGAGAGAAATGAGATGCGCGCGTTCTTGGCGCAACTCGTCGGCGTACAAACGACGGAGCGGATGATGCGTTGAAATTTCTTGGCTGCGCCAGGTGAGCAAAATGCGCAGCGGCGAATTTTTCAGACGGCGCACGAGAAACGCGAGCAAGTCGAGCGATGCTTTATCGAGCCACTGCGCGTCATCGCAAAAGAAAACGCCGGGCGCGCCGTTTTGCAGCAGCGTCAAAATGACTTGGGTCACGGCATCGAAAAAACGCGCTTGCGCGCCGAGATTGTCGAGCGCCGTCAAAGACACGTTCGGCGCGAGTTCGGGAACGAGGCGCGCGGCTTCGGCGCGCAGGGGGGGGGGATTTTCGCGAGACGTTTTGCGATGGGCGGTTCATTCAACGCGGCGCGCAATGCTTGGGCAAAGGGCGCGTACGCGAGCGCGCGTTGTTCGGCGTAGGCGCGCGTGGACAAAATGGTCGCGCCTTGCGCTGCGACGCGCTGCAAAAATTCATCCGCCAGGCGCGTTTTGCCAATGCCCGCTTCGCCTTCGATGACAAGCAAACATCCTGCGGCGCGAATATTTTGATAGGCAAATACAAGATTTTCAAGTTCGCGCGTTCGCCCAACGAGAGGAAATTCCGGCGGCGGACGGCGGAGGGCGGGCGGCGAAACAATTTCTACTTGTGGGGTGGTCTGTCGTCTCTCTTCGGTCGTCGCCGTATGTTCTTTGATTGCGCGGAATAGTTCCGTTGTTTCTGGCAGGGGCGCGACGCCGAGTTCGGTGTCAAGTTGGCGAACGCATTCGTGATATTGACGCAAGGCGGCGGCGCGTTGGCCGTCGCGCGCGTACAAGAGCATGAGCGCGCGGTGCGCGGGTTCGTGCAGCGCGTCGAGCGCGAGCCAGCGCCGCGCGGCTTCGATGGCGCGTTTGGTTTCGCCGCGCGCGGTGCGCTGCGCGGTCAAGTTTTCGAGAACGACGGCGAATTGTTTGCGGAGCGATTCGGTTTCAAAAAATTGCCATTCGTCGAACGCGGGGCTGTCGCGCAAGGTAAAGCCCGCGAGGAAATCGCCTTGATAGAGCTGCGCGGCGCGCGTGAGGGCATCGAAATCATTTTGCGACGCGAGGGCGCGAAATTCCAAAACGTCCACGCGAATTTTTTCGAGGTTCAAGCCAATCGTTTCGCGCTCGATGTTGAGAATGTTTTCGCCGAGCGCGCTTTTGAGCGTGGACAAGGTGCGGCGCAATGCCGCGCGGGCGCGAGACGTGTCCGCGTCGGGATAGAAAATCGCGGCGAGTTCATCGCGTTCGTGCGCGGTTGGCGTAAGCGCGAGATACGCGGCGAGGGCGACGGCTTTGCGCGTGTCGAGTTTGAGCGGGCGATTATGCTTATCGAGACGCGGCGCGCCGAGAAAATGGAAAGAAAGCATGAGACTGGAGATTGGAGATTAGAGATTAGAGATTCGAGATTCGAGATTCGAGATTTGAGATTTGAGATTTGAGATTTGAGATTGGAGATTGGAGATTTGAGATTCGAGATTGGAGATTTGAGATTGGAAATCGGAAATCGGAAATGGGAAATTGGAAATTGGAAATCGGAAATGGGAAATCGGAAATCGGAAATGGGAAATCGGAAATCGGAAATGGGAAATTTATCTATAGCATAAAACATTATACATCAAGCGCCAGTCTCCAGTCCCCAGTCCCCAGTCCCCAGTCTCTATTCTCTAGTCTTTTTTTTCGTAACGCTTTTCGTAACGCTGTCGAAACGGTAGAGGAGTAAAGTGAGAACGACGATAAAGATTACATTGCGGAGGGCAAAATGGAAAACACAAAACGGATTACGCAAACGATGAGCGTGGGCGACGCGGCGGTGGAAGGATTGATGTACGGCATCGCGGCGGGGCTGGCGATGGCGTTGATTATTGTCGTGAGCGAATGGTTCATCGGGGTCGCTCCGCTCACCGTGTTGGGTTATTTCGATGGCGGGAGAAATGCTTCGCCATTCCTTGGCGCGTTCACGCACGTCGCGGTTTCGGGCATTTATGGCGTGGCATTTGGCATCGGCGCAATGCTCGTCGCGCGCATGTTTGGCGCGCGGATGACGCGCGGCATGTGGCTGGCGCTGGGCATTTTGTACGGCGCGCTAATTTTTGTGATGGCGGAATGGATTGTTTTGCCGCGCACGAGTTCGCCGCTGCTTGAGATGCCGATGTGGGCGCTGGCGGTCGCGCATTTTATTTATGGCGCCGTGTTGGCGGTGTTGTGCGCGCGCAACAAATGAAAGGAGGGGGGGAAAAAGGGATGAGGGATGAGGGATGAGGGATGAAGGCGGAAGGATGAAATCAGAAATCACAAATCATAAATCATAAATCCAAAGAGGAGGAAACATGATAGACTTTATCGGACTCGCAGTTGTTCTGCTGCTCGCGGTGGCGTTCGGATATTTGGTCAAACGCGCGTGGGGGTCGAAAAATAAAATTTTGAAATGGGTGGGCGTGATTGGCGCGGGGCTGCTCACGCTCGTTTTCGCGGCGGCGTTCATTGGCGCGCTGGTTGGGACGATGCGCTTGAATGCAAATTTCAACGCGAGCAATCCTGTCTCGAATGTGACCGTGCAAGCGACGCCCGAACAACTGGCGTGGGGTGAAAAATACGCGAAATTTTGCGCGGGCTGTCACTCGGGCAATCAGCAGTTGCCGTTGAGCGGAAATAATTTTGGCAAGGAGATTCCGATTCCGTTTGGGACGTTGTACGCGCCGAATCTGACGCCGGCGGGGGATATCAAAAATTGGACGGACGGCGAAGTGATTCGCGCGATTCGCGAGGGCGTGCACAAAAGCGGACGCGCGTTGATTATCATGCCGTCAAACGAATTCCATGCCTTGAGTGATGAGGACGTTCAAGGATTGGTCGCGTACTTGCGCTCACAGCCCGCCGTCGAACCGAATACGCCGCCGACGAACATGAACGTGATTGGCGCGCTGTTGATGAATACGGGGCTTTTGACGAATCAGCCGCATATCGAGGATGCGCCGAAACTGGCGGCGGCGGTGAATGCGGAATATGGAAAATATCTTGCCGACATTATGGGATGTCGCGGGTGTCACGGCGAGAAATTGACGGGCGGTACGGGGTTCAATGGTTTCCCTGCGCCGAATTTGACAGAGGTGATTCCGCAGTGGACGGAAGAACAATTCCTCACGGCGTTTCGCACCGGCGCATTACCGGGCGGAGCCATATTGGACAACGCCAAGATGCCGTACAAGGAATTTTCCGAATTCGCGACGGATACGGATTTGAAGGCGCTGTATTTGTATTTGCATGGTTTGACGCCGAGCAAGTGAGCGAGTGAACGACGCCGAATGACAAAGTAAAAAGGCAATAGACGACGGACGACGGACGGCGGACAACGATGGGTTGTCGGTGGTCTGCCGTCTGTTGTCGAGCATTGAACCATGAACAACTCCAACACAACGTTACATCCGCCGTGGTTGAATTTGGCGCGGGGCGTGTGGCTTGTGCTTGCGCTGGCTACGCTGGTTGTTTTCGTGGTGAGTACGGTGGAACAACTGCGCGCGCCGCTGCCGAGTTGCACTGGGGGCGCGCTGTGTTCGCCGTACGGGTTGAGCCGCGAAGATTTGGCATTGGCGACGCAAAACGGAATGTCGGAAGCGTTTTTGCTTTTTTATACAACCGCGTTTGGATGGTTGGCGCATTTGGTTTGGGTCTTGGTGGGCTTGCTTTTGTTTTGGCGCAAGTCAGATGAGTGGATGGCGTTGCTGCTGTCATTGATGCTCGTTCTCTTTGTGTTTGAGGGAATGTCAACCCCTGCGCCGTTCAATGTGTTGGCGGGCGCGCTGTATAGCATCGCCGTCGGAATTTTTATGCTGCTGCCATTTATTTTTCCGAATGGGCGTTGGCTGCCGCGTTGGACAATTTGGTTTGGGTTGCCCATCGTTATCTTGTTGGCGCTCGGGTCCGGCGCGGGCGGCGCAGACACTTCGAATGCGCCGCCGCAGGGTTTGTTTGTCCTTTTTGGGGTCGTACTCGTTTGGTTGTTGAGCGCGGTATATGCGGTCATTTATCGGTATCGTCGCATTTCAAACGCCATCGAACGTCAGCAAACGAAATGGGTGATGGCAGGAGTGTTGGGGTGGACGATTACGCTCGTGCCCGTCACAGTAATTGTTGCCTTTTTTCCGCCATCCCAGCCGAGCATCGAACGGGTGAATTTTCTGTTGTGGGTGGCAGCGCCGATTTATTTTTTCTCGTACATTTTTTTGGCGGTTTGTATTTTGATTGCGGTGATGCGCTATCGCTTGTGGGATATTGATATTTTGATTCGGCGCACGGTCTCGTATGCGATTATTGTCGCGCTGTTGGCGATTGTTTATTTCGGCAGTGTGATTGTTTTACAAAGAATTTTCGCGGGCATCATCGGCGAGAGTACGGAAATTATTACGGCGCTTTCAACGCTCGCCATCGCCGCGCTGTTCGTGCCGCTGCGAAACAAAATTCAGGATACGATTGATAAACGTTTCAATCGCAAAAAATATAACGCGCAGCAAGTGATGGAAAAGTTTGCCAACACCGTGCGCGATGAAACGGACATTGACAAGTTGACGGCAGAGTTGGTGAATGTGGTGAATGAGACGATGCAGCCCAAGAGCGTGACGTTGTGGTTGAAAAAAGAGGAACGAGGCAACAAGAAATGAGATTGAATAAAGCGGCGATATTTGCGTGGTTGTTTTGCGGCGTGATTGTGGTGGCTTCGCTAGTGAGAATATGGGGGCAATGGAGCAGCGGCAATGGCGGCGACAATCTTGTTCAAGTGATCGCGAATCTCGTGGGCGGGTTGGGACCGATTGTGTTTGCCGTTGTGGGCGCGTTGATTCTTTCGTATCAGCCGCGCAATGCGATTGGTTGGCTCCTCATGCTGCCGCCCCTCGCGTTGGCGATAGATACCGTGACGTCGGACATGATACGCGCGGCGGGCGCCGCGCCGGTCAATGTAACCAGCGCGCTGGTGGCGGCAACGTGGCTTAGTAATGCGATTTGGCTGTTGTTGATTTTTCCGCTCTTTTTCATCGCGCTCCTTTTCCCCAACGGCAGTCCGCCGTCGCCGCGTTGGCGCTGGGTGGTTGGATTCGGCATTGGTTTGATTCTTTTCTTTGTCATCGTGGGGGCATTTGTCCGCGAGGTTGGACCCGACCCGTCAACGTATGGCGTAAATTGGACGATTCCCAATCCAATTGGTTTCATCCCTGCAGATGCGTTGAGCGCGATAATTTTTCCATGGTGGGTTGGCGGTCTCGCCATTTTTGCAATTTTGTCGGTTGTGTCGCTGTTTGTACGCTATCGGCGCGCGGGCAGTGTGGAACGCAAACAAATCAAGTGGCTGCTCTATGCGTGCGGTTTGTTTGCGCTATTTTATGTGCCGGGACTGCTGATGCAAGGCATGTCGGACCTTGCAAATTTGGCGTTCAGTGTGATCCTGCTTGGCTTTCCGCTGGCGATTGGAATTTCGATTTTGCGTTATCGCTTGTGGGACATTGATATCATCATCCGCCGCACGGTGACGTATTCCATCGTCGTCACGCTGCTCGGCGTCGTCTTTTTCGGCAGCGTCATTTTGTTGCAGCAACTTTTCGCGCAGTTCACCAACACGGGTGGGAACGAAATCATCACCGTCGTTTCGACGCTCGTCATCGCCGCGCTCTTTGTGCCGTTACGCAATCGGATTCAAGACGCGATTGATAAACGCTTTAATCGGAAAAAATACGACGCGCAAAAAGTTTTACAAAAATTCAGCGAGACGGTGCGCGATGAGACGGACATTGATAAATTGACGGCAGAGTTGGTGAATGTGGTGAACGAGACGATGCAGCCGCGGAGTGTGACGTTGTGGTTGAAAAAGGAAAAATAGTGCAATCGTGCAGTAGTGTGGTAGTGCGATAGTGCGGTAGTGCGGTAGTGTGGTAGTGCGGTAGTGCGGTAGTGTGGTAGTGTGATAGTGTGGTAGTGTGGTAGTGTAGTAGTGTCGCAACTATGTAACTATCTCACTATCTTACTATCGCACTAATGCACTCATCTTTCGTAACGCTTTTCGTAACGCTTTCGTACTGTTTATGGTGTAAAAAGGAGAGGCAATGGAAACAACTTCAACCAAACCCAGTTTTTGGCAGCGGATTTTTGGCAAAGGTAAAACACGCGTGGAAACGCGGTTGGAAACGGAATCCGGGGGGGTAGCAACGGAACCAGGTTCCGTTGCTACCCCCGTTGCTGCCCCTGCGCCGAAACCTTTGCCCGACACATTGCTCAATATTGATTTGCCGCCGAATGACCCGCTCGTCGCGTATTTTTCGAGTCAGCCCGGCGTGGTGGAGCTCGAAAAATTGAATCTCGATTCGCCCGCGCTGCGCGAATTGAACAAGCAAGGCGTGAAATTGGTGATTCCGTTGGTCAATCAGGGCGAACTGCTTGGGCTGATGAATCTGAGCAATCGTTTGAGCGACCAAGATTATTCAAGCGATGATCGCGGCTTGCTGAATAATTTGGCGACGCAAACCGCGCCGGCGATTCGTGTCGCGCAACTCGTGCGGCAACAGCAACTCGAAACGCAAGCGCGCGAACGTTTGGAGCAAGAGTTACGCATCGCGCGTTTGGTGCAGCAAACCCTTTTGCCGCAGGAATTGCCCGCGCTCGAAGGTTGGCACATTGCCGCGCATTATCGTCCCGCGCGCAGCGTCGGCGGCGACTTTTACGATTTTCTCCAGTACAGCGACGGACGTTTGGGGCTGGTGATTGGCGATGTCACCGACAAGGGCGTGCCTGCCGCGTTGGTGATGGCGTCCACGCGCGCAACCCTGCGCGGCGTCGCGATTGATTATGCCGCCGCGCAAAACACAACCGAGAGTGTTGTTGACCCCGGCCAAGTGTTGGAACGCGCGAACGATTTGATTTGTCCCGACATTCCGCCCAAAATGTTCATCACCTGCTTTTACGCGCTACTCGATCCGAAAACGGGATGTTTGCAATACGCGAACGCGGGCCACGATGTGCCGTATGTGAAACGCGGCGATACCTTTTTGGAATTGCGCGCGCGCGGCATGCCGCTCGGACTTTTGCCCGGAATGCCGTACGAAGTCATGGAAATGCAGCTCGAGCCCGGCGACAGCATCTTGTTTTATTCCGACGGTTTGGTGGAAGCGCACAATCCGCAAAAAGAAATGTTCGGCTTTCCGCGTTTGAGCGAATATGTGGCGAGTCATCCCGGCGGCGCGGCATTGATTGAATCGGTGCTGGAAGATTTGGAGATTTTCACCGGCCCGAATTGGGAACAAGAAGATGATGTGACGTTGATGACGTTGGAGCGCGAAGGGAACAATTTGACGTCCAATGCGCCAGAGACTGGAGACTGGAGACTGCTTGCTGAATTTGAGACGCCGAGCGCGGAGGGGAATGAACGCGAGGTGATGAAGCGTGTGGCGGACGCGGCGCAAGATATTTTGCCCGCGTCGCGCATGGAACAATTAAAAACGGCAGTGGCGGAGGCAACGATGAACGCGATGGAACATGGCAACAAAAACAATCCGGAGATTCCGGTGCAAGTGGAGGTGAAAGCATCGCCCAAACTTTTATCTGTCCACATCACGGACGAAGGCGGCAGCGTCCCGATTCCCGACAATCCCGCGCCCGACCTCGATTTGAAATTGGATGGAATGCAATCGCCGCGCGGCTGGGGCTTGTTTTTAATCAAGCAATTCGTGGACGAAATGAATATCGTCACCGACGAGGAACATCACACCGTCGAATTGATTTGGCATTTGGAGGATATGCCCAAGACGTGACAGGTTTGACGATGTAAGCATCGTAGAAACCTGTCACGTCTCATACAAACATGGCAACTCTCGAAGCAACCGTTCGCCAACAACCGCACGCCGCCGTCATTGATTTGAAAGGCGACATTGACGGCGCGGGCGAAAGCGCGCTGCAAAAAGCGTACGCGGATGCCGCCGCGCAAAAACCGAGCTCCATCCTTTTGAACTTTGGCGAGGTGGGTTACATCAACAGCAAAGGCATCGCGTTGATTGTGATGCTCCTCGCGCAAGCGCGCAAAAGCGGCACGCGCTTGTTGACCACCGGACTCTCATCGCATTATGTCGAAATTTTCAATATCACGCGGCTTTCGGATTTCATGAAAATTTATCCGGACGAAGCGAGCGCATTAGCGAATAGCGGATAGCAGATAGCGGATAGCAGATAGCCATCTGCCATCTGCCATCTCCAAACCTATGGCAACTCCACAACTCAATCTCACCGTTCGACAACCAAGCAGCACCGCTGCGATTATTGATATTCAAGGCGAAGTGACCGGCGCGGCGGAAACGCCTTTGATGAACGCGTACGAAGAAGCGAGCAAGAACGGCGCGCGCACCATCATCTTGAATTTTTCCAATCTCGAATACATGAACAGTTCCGGCATCGGCTTGCTCGTCACGCTGCTCATTCGCGTCAATCGCCAAAAGCAGCGCATGTTCAGTTTCGGTTTGAGCGACCACTATCAACAAATTTTTCAACTCACGCGCTTGAACGAAGCGATTAGCATTTATCCCGACGAAGCGAGCGCGCTGAACGCGGCAGGGTAGTCTCCAGTCTCTAGTCTCCAATCTCGGAGACTGGAGACTAGAGACTGGAAATTGATTTTTCATGTCCAGCAATCCTCTCTCCGACAAACAAAAATCGTCCGAGCAAGCGTGGGCGAAACCGACCGACCATTTGCATGTCGAACATGAAATGCCGCGCGGTTCCATCAACCTGAACGTAGATGGGCGGCAGCTCACAAATCCCTTGCAAGGGTTCGGACAGATGTGGCAAAAAACGTATCGCATCAATTTGATTGCGCCGCGCGTTCCAGCCACGGGCAAAGCCGCGACGCCGCAAGACATTATCGCGGGCTGGAAAACGAACTTTGCCAAGTTTTGGCCCCGCGGCAATAATTTTTACGCGCCGCTCACCGAAATCGCGCCGGGCGAAGTTGCCGTGTTGAATCTCAAGGGTCCGGGCGGGATGCCCCTTTCAACCGGCGTGCGCGTCATTTATGCCGACGACGAACAATTTTCGTTCATGACGCCGCAAGGGCACATGTTCGCGGGCATGATTACGTTTTCTTCCGAAGAGGAAAACAAAGAGGTATCTGCCCAAGTGCAAGCGTTGATTCGCGCGAGCGACCCGATGTATGAAGCGTTTTTCAAACTCGGCATCATCGGCAAAATGGAAGACGAATTTTGGACGGCGACTTTGCAAAATCTCGCGACGTACTATAACGCTTCCGGCAAGGTAGAATTGAAATCACAGTGTGTTGACCCGCGCTGGAATTGGGGCGCCGCGAAAAATATCACGCACAATGCGGCGATGTGGAGCGGCATTTACACGATGACGGCGCCGCTGCGGTGGTTTGGGAAAAAAGGTGGCGGAAAAAAATAAATATACGCCGCGCTGTTAAAGGCGCGGCGTTGTATTGTGATACACATCATCGCAAAGAAACAAGACGGCGCACACGTTCCGCCTCGCTACAGAACTTTTTCCTTGAGCCAGATCTTGATTAACGATTGATAGGGAACATCGCGTTTGTTGGCTTCAATTTTGATGCGTTCTAACAATGATGTAGAAAGTCGCAGCGAAATGGTTTGCGTGGTGGGCTTTAAATTTGGCAGGCGCACGCGTTCGGCGCGCGCCCAATCTACATAGTCTGTCGAGTCATGCGTCTCCCAAAAGCGGCGTTCTTGCGCTTCGGTCTTGAACTTTGGTATCTTTTTGAGTTGCTTGGGCATAAATCATTCGTTCCTTTTTATGCATTAGAAGCGCCGAGATCACGCGAATCAAGGTTTGCTCCGCGCGCAGGGCAAAGGTCAGATGAAGCAACCGTCCTGTTTCCGTTTTGCCGAGAGCGTGAAACCGCGCTTCGGCTTGACTATGTTTCACATCGGCGACGACAAGGAGGGGAGCGTTAAAAAATACTTGCTCCGCTTCGGCTTGGCTAACGCTGTGCTTGTCGGCGCTTTTACGCGCGTTGCCCGCGTCCCAATCGAACCCTTCAACCGTATCCCAGTCTATCATTGCTGTATATGATGATTATATACAAGAATTGGAAGCGGTCAAAACATTCTTGAACAGAATCAATTATGAGCAAGTCTGAACCTACCACTCAACTACACGGCAGATGGCTCACGCTCGCGCGCGCGGCGTGGGCGATCATCGCGGTGTTTTATATTGGCGCGTTTCTTGTAAGCGTGCCGCTCAAACTGACCGAAATCCCTGATTTCACCACCTCAACCGCAGAGGGAGTCACGCAAGCCGAGTTTCTCGCGGGTTTGGCGCAGCTGGGCATTTCACCAACGGGTTATATTGCTTTTCAGCAATGGTCGAACATACTCGTTGGGTTGATCTATCTCGTATTAGCCGTATTTATCTTTTGGCGCAAATCCAACGATGGCATGGCGATTCTCACTTCACTGGTCTTTATCATGTTTTGGGGTCCGTTCGAGACGCTCGCCCGATTTAATCCCATCTGGACTACAGTCGGCGAAATCTTTGCGCTTGTGACTTCGATTACATTCATCGGTTGGTTTTTCATTTTTCCCGATGGGCATTTCGTGCCGCGCTGGATGCGTTGGTTATACCTTGGACTGCTAGCCACGCAAGTTTGGCGCATCTTTCAGCCCGATATATATCAACGCAGTTTTCCTTTTCTGATTCCCATTATCTTTGGCGGCATTCTGCTCGCGCAAGTGTATCGCTATCGTCACGCAGGCGTGGCACAGCGGCAGCAAATCAAGTGGGTTGTGTTCGGCATTTGCGCGGGGGCTGCATCCCTTTTGGTGTTCGCGCTTTACTACTTTGCTGTATTGAATTCGCAGCCCCCGTTGGCGCGCGCAATTGGAGTGAACTTTTGGGGAAATTTCCTTTGGATGTTTTTCGTCCTCATTCTGCCCATCTCACTCACCTTCGCCATTCTCCGCTCACGCCTGTTTGACATTGACATCATCATCCGCAAAACCGTCACTTACACGCTTGTCGTCGCGCTGTTGGCAGCTGTCTATTTCGGCAGCGTGATTCTTTTGCAGCAACTTTTCGCGAACATCACAGGACAGCGTTCCGAAGTCATCACCGTCCTTTCGACGCTCGCCATCGCCGCGCTGTTCGTGCCGTTACGCAATCGCATTCAAGACGCGATTGACAAACGGTTCTATCGCAAAAAATATGACGCGCAAAAGGTTTTGCAAAAATTTTCCGAAACTGTGCGCGATGAAACGGATTTGGATAAATTGACGGCAGAGTTGGTGAAGGTGGTGCAGGAGACGATGCAGCCGAAAAGTGTGAGTGTGTGGTTGAAAAAGACGGGAGACGGGGAAACTGGTAGACAGGGAAACAAAAAGTGATGACGGACGGCGGACAACAGAAAAATAAGAGGAAAGAATTACCAGATGACGGGGACGAGATTCGATTCCGTGATTGCAATGTCATTGGTCAGGATGGAAACGTCTTCGCCAAAGAAATCTTGAGCGGCGCGCGCGGTGGCGACGATGATGGCGTCGTGAATGTCGAGTTGACTGGACAGATAGCTCACGGTGGAAATATCTAATGACAAGACATGGATGCGCGACGAGTCAATCACGACTTGAAGTACCGTTTCAAACGGAACAGACACACGCTTGCGGTCGGCGGCATGTTTCGCCTCTGCCAAGACAAGAACGGGCACAATCAGATACGCGTTCGGATCATTCAATATGCGGCGAGCATTGGGACCAAGGCGACGATCATTTCCAATATGCCAAAGCAGCGTATGTGTATCAACGACGTAACGCATTGGCGTTCAGAGACCTTTGGGGAGTTTCAAGCGTGACGCCTGAATATCTTGTTCGTCAAAGACAACCTCTGCCCAAACTCCGCGTAAATCTGCAAAGCTGCGCGGTGGATTGGGGGCAGGCGCACTGCGCGCAATTTCTTGGCGGAGCAGCGCCACTTGGCGCTCTAGCCATTTTAATTGCATCTCAATCATGTTGAGTTGAACTTGGAGGGTATCGGTACTCATGCAATCTTTCCTTTCGCATTCCGATTTCCATTATAGCATGACTCGAAAGGCGTTTTGGGATGACGATTGAAATTCAAACCAATACGGATGCGCGTCCGCGCAAACGTTGGCTGTTGCAAAGCGCACAAATCGCGTGGGTGCTTTTTGTCGCGCTGACGCTTGTGCTGTACGGCGCGGGCGTGGTCGTTTATTTCAGCGGGCTGCGCCAAATTTGCGCCGCGCCTCCTGCGGTGTGCGGTGAATATGATTACCCGACCGCGTTGGGGGCGGCACAACTCGCGGTGGCTGGGTTGTCATTGGATATGTATGCGCTTCTGGTGGTCGGCTTCCGCGTACTGTATTCGCTGATTCCCATCGGGCTGGGCTTGCTGATTTTTGCGCGCAAGCGGACCGAGCCGTTCGCGCTCGTTGTTTCATTATTCCTCATCACGTTTGGGATGGCAGGAGGACCGCTCGTAGTTTTGAGCGCTGCTTATCCCGCGCTTCAAGGGCTGACCACGTTGATTCAATACGTTGGCGCCATTTCACTGCCGCTCTTTTTTGGCTTGTTTCCGAACGGGCGCATGGTGCCCCGATTCTACTGGCTGGTCGTCATCTATTTTGGCGGCGCGTATGTGTTAGGGGACATTTTGCAATGGGACTCGATCAACGATCCGCTCGCCAGTTTCATTTCTTATTCGATGTGGTTGAGTGTGCTGCTGGGTGGAGTCGCGGCGCAGGGCTATCGCTATGCGCGCGTTTCGACACCGGAGGAAAAGCGCCAGACGCGCTGGGTGTTGTTCGGAATGGGGTTGATGGCGATTGCACTCGTCACGCTTTTAGTTGTTACGGCTGTTATTGGCGATCCCACTATCGGCACGTCATCCGATGCCAATCTCGTGCGGCGCATGTTTTTTTTGATTGGACTCAGTCTGATTTTTCAAGTGGTGTATGTCTTTATCGGCATCGCCATCTTGCGGTCGAAATTGTTTGATATTGACATCCTCATCCGCAAAACCGTGACCTACGCCATCGTCGTCGCGCTGTTGGCAATCGTCTATTTCGGCAGCGTGATTCTGTTACAGCAACTTTTCGCCGCCGTCAGCGGTCAGCGCTCCGAAGTCATCACCGTCCTTTCGACGCTCGCCATCGCCATCTTGTTCGTGCCGCTGCGGAATCGCATCCAGAACGCGATTGACAAACGGTTCTATCGCAAAAAATATGACGCGCAAAAGGTTTTGGAAAAATTTGCGGAAACGGTGCGCGATGAGACGGATTTGGATAAATTGACGGCGGAGTTGGTGAATGTGGTGCAGGAGACGATGCAGCCGAGGAGTGTGAGTGTGTGGTTGAAACGAGGAGACGGGGAAACAGGTAGACAGGGAAACAAAAAGTGATGACGGACGACCGACGGCGGACGATAGGGGAGTGACAATGGAAAACGGGACAAGCAGAGGATTACGGGAGAATCTCAAAATAGTCGCAATGTCTGGGGCGGAGGATTGAGAAATGGCGGCGGTCAATGGTAAGCATACGCGTGATGTTCATGCGCTCGGCAATCGCGACGAGCACGCAATCTACGAAATCAACACGATTGTCGGCGTACTCTTCCAATAAATCTGCCGCGCGTGTGAGGTCGGCGGGAGTTGACGACAGATAATCTACTTGGCCCACGCCAATCGAACGCAAAAAGCGCGCAAGCGTGTGATGATCCATATTGCGGAGGACGAGGTAAGCCAGTTCAGGCAGTACAACGTCTGCCAACATGACATGCGGTTCGTTGCCAAGCGCCGCCAAACATGCGGCATGCTGCGGGTCATTCTCGGCAAGGACTGCCAAGAGAAAACCAGTGTCGAGCAACGCAGCCACTAGTCGAGACTCCAACCGCTTTCGCGCTTGACCTCACGTTCAAGAATTTCTTCGGCGTTGACGGACGCTTGCGGATCGCGCGTATGTCCGATGCCGATAAAGCTATAACGACGTTTGAGTTCCGCAACGGATTGTTCCGTTTTGACGGGTTCTGGCTCGGATGGTTTGGGACGCACCAGCACATATTCTTTCGTGACGACGATTTCGACTTGGCTGGCGTCATGCAGATACACTTTTGGAATCAACACGCCTTCGTCGGTGACTTGAATGGGAATAACAGCCATGAGCATTTTCCTTTCATATTTCAATTTGGATTATAGCATGACTTGGCTGGGGAACGTGGTGCAGGAGACGATGCAGCCCAAGAGTGTGAGTGTGTGGTTGAGAAAGACGGCCGACGACAGACAGCAGACGACGGAGAAGTGACGCGGGGAGTTATTTGTTTGAGAGCAAAGTTTCGGGAGTGAGAACATTCAAACTGGGCACGCGGACAAAGTGACGCTCGTTCGTCGTGAGCAGAGGCAAATTTTGTTCGAGACAAATCGCAGCAATCAAAACATCCTTGACGCCAATCTCTTGATTGCGGCGGATCAAATCATCATGCAAACTAGCAGCGCGGCGCGCGGCGACTTCATCGAGTGGAAGAATAATCATCAGTCCAAGCAACGCTTACTCTCCGATTTGCTTTTGAGTGCGCGCAACGCCAAACAACAGTTCGTACACGGTGATAGAGGTGATGTAACAGGCAGACTCTTTGACCGCGCGCTGCATCGCCGCTGCGCCCGGCTCACGTCCCTTGAGATACGCGATGAGTATGCTTGTGTCTAGACAGAGCCGGGAAGTGTCCACTGCTGCCATGCGCGCTCCATTTGCTCCATCGCGTCATCAAACGCTTGGTCGTTTGCCAATGCGCCGCGTAAATTCAAGAATTGATCGAGCCGCGCCAGACGCAATGATTGATTTTCGATAATCGCTTTGACTTGACTGCCTTCGCTCAAATCGAGAATGGACATGAGCCACGCGGGAAGAAAGATGACATCTTCGTTGGAACGTTTGATCGTAATTGACATTTAGATTCATCCTATCACATCAGCCAGAATGAATTATAGCATGACTGAAGGAAGAAGCAGCCGAAAAGTGTGAGTGTGTGGTTGAAACGAGGAGACGGGGAAACAGGTAGACAGGGAAACAAAAAGCGATGACGGACGACAGACTCAATACAACTACCCGTTCGCATGTTGCTTGCGTCAGGTTTGGCATCATAGAATTGCTGAAATGATTTGCGCGTCACGTTTGCCGTAACGTTTTCGTTGCGGCAAAGGCGTAGAATGAGCGCAGATAAAAAATTTCAAACCAGCATGAGATTTGCTATGGAAAATTCCAACACCCTCAAACTAAAAGACGGCGCGCGGATTGCCGTTATCGGCGGCGGACCGGCGGGTTCGTTTTTTAGCAATTTCGTTTTGATGTTCGCCGACCGCCTCGGCTTGGACATTCACGTTGACATTTACGAGCCGCGCGATTTTTCGCTCGTGGGTCCGCCCGGCTGCAACATGTGCGCGGGCATCGTGTCCGAATCGCTCGTGCAAAACATGGCGACGGAGGGCATCAATTTTCCCACGACGGTGGTGCAGCGCGGGATTGATTCGTATGTGTTGTACATGGATGTCGGCACGGTGAAAATTGATTCGTCGCGGCGCGAAAAAAGAATCGGCGCAACATATCGCGGCAGCGGTCCGCGCGATGTCAAAGAGGTGAAATGGGATTCGCTCGACAGATTCTTGATGAATCTCGCGTTGGAAAAAGGCGCGCAGCACATTCGCGCGCGCATTACCGATGTGAAATGGGACGCGGATGCGGAGACGACGCCGTTGGAGAATCGGCGGCTCGTTCTCAAAACGCAAAACGGCAAAACGGAAACGTATGATTTCGTCGCGGTGACGGCGGGCGTCAACACCGCGATTTTGAAAGCGTTCCAAGAATTGAACATTGGCTATCAAGCGCCGCAGACGACAAAAGCGTACATCCGCGAATACTATTTGGGCGACCAAGCGATTGGCGAATTTATCGGTCCGTCGTTTCACGCGTTTTTGCCGACGATGCCCAACATCGAGTTTGGCGCGATTGTGCCAAAAGGCGAATACGTCACGCTCGCGCTGTTGGGCGAGGACATTGACACCGCGACAGTGGACGCGTTCATGGCAGACCCGACGGTGAAGGAATGTATGCCGCCCGGTTTCGCGTTTGATAAAATCGCGTGCTGGTGCGGTCCGCGCATCAACATCACGGGCAGCGCGCAGCCGTATGGCGACCGCGTGGTTTTCATCGGCGACAGCGGCGTGACGCGTTTGTACAAGGACGGCATGGGCGCGGCATATCGCGCCGCCAAAGCCGCCGCGTCGAACGTGGTCTTTCACGGCATCGCGCGTGACGATTTGGCAAAACAGTACGGCGCGTTTTGCCGCGCGATGGAGACGGATAACAACATTGGCAAATTCATGTTCGCGGTGGTGCGCCAGATTCAACGCTTTCGTTTTTCGCGCCGCGCGATTTTGCGAATGGCGAGCGAAGAACAAAAACGTCCGCCCACCGCGCACGGCGGCATGAGCATGGTCTTGTGGGACATGTT
Organism: Anaerolineae bacterium; assembly: GCA_021463195.1. Taxonomy (GTDB): domain Bacteria; phylum Chloroflexota; class Anaerolineae; order UBA4142; family SHND01; genus SHND01. The sequence goes on along the minus strand of JAJTXZ010000065.1, from coordinate 4,905 downwards.
CACCGGCAGCGCGCCGTACCGCGAAGTTTTCATCCGCACGCTGCATCCTGTATTTTGGACGCGCTTGGCGTGGAATATGGCGGTCTGTTTGGTGACGCGCGCGGAAACACCGGCGACGACGCGAACGGCGCTAGAGACGTAAAGAGCATTGGACGCGGATAAACGCGGATGAACGCGGAAAAAATGAATCTCCGAATCCGCGTTTATCCGCGAAAATCCGCGTCCAAAATGAATTTGCGGAGGACATCATGAACAAAGACGGATTGGGCAAAGAGTACGAAGCGGGCGCAATCATTGTAAAGCAAGGCGAAGCGGGCGATTGCATGTTCGTCGTGCAAGAGGGCCAAGTCGTCGCGACGCTTGAACAGAATGGGCAAGAGAGCATGTTGGGGCTGCTCGGACCCGGCGATTTTTTTGGCGAGATGTGCGTGTTTGAAAAACAGCCGCGCAGCGCGACGGTGCGCGCGATTGGACAGGCGCGCGTGTTGACGGTGGACAAGAAAAATTTATTGCGCCAAATCACCGTTGACCCGACGCTGGCGTTCAATCTTTTGGAAAAAATGTCCGCGCGCATTCGCACGCTGAATCAACAGGTCGCGTGGTTGACGGGCGAGCAGGAAAACAAAGCAGCGCCGAAATGAATCAATCAACTGTCGTCGCTCCTCGCGAATCCGTTGCGACCATTCCCGCCAAATGGCAGCCATGGGCGCGCGTACTGTGGATTTTTATCGCGCTCAATTGCGCGGTGGCGTTTGGCATGACCATGTATTTTACATGGCAGTTCACGCAGAATTTGCCACCGCGTTTAACGGAAGGATTGAGCGCGTTGGGTTGGAGCAGCGCGTCGTATTTTTCATACAGCGCGTTTTTGCTCATTTTTCATTTTTTCTGTTTTTATTTCATGGGCTTGCTGATTTTTTGGCTCCGCCCGATGGAACGCATGGCGTTCTTTGCGTCCATTTTTTTTATCGCGTTTGCTGCGGCGAATGCATACATCAGCGCACCCGAGTATCTCCAAATTTTTAAAACGGGTCCAATGCTCTACCAGATTGCGTTTAACGTGAGCAATTTATTTGCCTGGCCCCTGTTGATTGCATTTTGCGCGGTTTTTCCCACCGGACATTTTGTGCCGCGCTGGACGCGTTATCTCGCCCTGTTCGGTTTTATTGTTACGCTTGCCTGGAGCAGCTTTCCCCAACAGTTTGCAAATCCGCAAGGCGCGATGGTTGTGACGCTGCTGGGCGCGCTGCTCATAGTGTTTGGCGGAAGTTTCCTCGCGCAAATTTTGCGCTATCGCAATTATTCGACTGCGGCGCAACGGCAGCAAACGAAATGGCTGTTGTATGGTTTGGCGCTCATTGTGTTGGGCGCCGTATTGGTGCCGACATTGTCTTTTTTGATTCTGCCCGCGAGTGGGTTCACCGACGCGCGCACAACCGTGCTCTCTGACCTCATTGCAAATCTGCTGACCGCAATTTATGCCATCTTGCCGCTTTCCGTCGGTGTGGCGATTTTGCGCTATCGCTTGTGGGACATTGACATTATCATTCGCAAAACAGTGACGTATACGATCGTCGTCGCGCTGTTGGGGGTCTTGTTTTTTGGCAGCGTGATTTTGCTGCAACAACTTTTTGCGAATGTGACGGGGCAGCGTTCGGAATGGATTACGATTATTTCCACGCTCGCCATCGCCGCGCTGTTCGTGCCATTGCGCAAGCGGATTCAAGATGTGATTGACAAGCGCTTCTATCGCAAAAAATACGACGCGCAGCAAGTCTTGCAAAAATTCGCGGAAACGGTGCGCGATGAAACAGACTTGGACAAGTTGACGGCGGAATTGGTGAACGTGGTGCAAGAGACGATGCAGCCGAGGAGTGTGAGTGTGTGGTTAAAGAGGACGACAGACCACAGACTACAGACGACAGCTGGCGGACGGCGGACAACTATGGAGGAACGATGAGCCAATCAACTGTCGTCAGCGGTCTGTCGTCTGCTGTCTCTGCGCGCGAATCCGTCGCCGCCATTCCCGCCAAGTGGCTGCCATGGTCGCGCGCGCTGTGGATTTTTATCGCGCTCACTAGTATCGTCACGTTCGGTGGACTGCTGTATTTGACGCGTCAATTTTCTGATCAACTCCCGCCGCGCATCGCCGACGGATTGAGTCAGTTGGGTTGGACGAATGATGGTTATTTTTGGTTTCACGCGACATTCATGGCGCTGAGTTTCGTTTGCTATTTTGCCATCGGGACATTTATCTATCTCGTGCGTCCGAATGACCGCATGGCTTGGTTCGCTTCCATTCTGCTCATCGCATTTGGCGGTGAGATCGCCTATCCGCTGACAGCCGAGTTTATTGGCAAGTTCACAACCGCGCCGCTCTTTTTTCGAGCGCCGTATTTGGTGAACAATTTGTTTTCATGGGGTTTTTTGGGAGCATTTTTGGCGCTCTTTCCCGATGGGCGCTTTGTGCCGCGCTGGAGTCGCTTTGTCGCGCTCTTTGGATTTTGCTTTAGTTTTGGCTTTAGCATTTTTCCGTCCCAATTCGGCGCGCCGGAAGGACCTTTTTTCGCCGTCGTCATGGCTGGCGCGCTATTCCTTTTTGGAGGCAGTCTCTACGCCCAAATCTGGCGTTATCGCCACTATTCGACGCGCCTACAAAAGCAGCAAACGAAATGGTTGATTTACGGGCTGGCGTTGATTGTGGGATTCGTTTTTGTGATTACGACTGCAATTTATTTGTTCTTGCCAACGCAGCAAGTCACCCCCGCGACATACCTGCTGGCTGACCTTGCCTACTTTCTCGCCAACCTGACCTTTCTGTTTTTGCCGCTCTCGATTGGGATTGCCATCGTGCGCTATCGCTTGTGGGACATTGACATTATCATTCGCAAAACAGTGACGTATACGATCGTCGTCGCGTTGTTGTTGATTGTCTATTTCAGTATTGTAATTTTATTGCAGCAAATTTTTGCAACCGTGACCGGACTCGGCGGTAACGAAATCATCACTGTCATTTCCACGCTCGCGATCGCTGCGCTCTTTGTGCCGCTGCGAAATAAAATTCAAGACGTGATTGACAAGCGTTTTTATCGCAAAAAATATGACGCGCAACAAGTGTTACAAAAATTCGCGGAAACGGTGCGCGATGAAACGGATATTGATAAATTGACGACAGAGTTGGTGAATGTGGTGCAGGAGACGATGCAGCCGAAAAGCGTGAGTGTGTGGTTGAAAGCCGACGACGGACGGCAGACGACGGGCAACAGACAACATGCGACGGACGATGGAGGATAGAGACTAATGTCCACGCCGTCCGCTGTCCGCCGTTCGCCGTCATGCGATGCCATCGTCATTGGCTCCGGACCGAATGGCCTCGCCGCCGCGATTCGACTCGCTCAAACAGGCAAGCGCGTCGTTGTCTATGAAGCGAACGAAACGCTTGGCGGCGGTTCGCGTTCGGCGGAATTGACGCTGCCCGGATTCATTCACGACACCTGCTCCGCGATTCATCCGCTCGGCATCGGTTCCCCTTTTTTCAAAACATTGCCGCTCGAAAAATACGGCTTGCAATGGATTCAACCCTCCGCGCCGCTCGCGCATGTGTGGGACGACGGCACGGCGGTGATACTCGAACGCGATGTGAAAACTACCGCGCGCAATCTCGGACGCGACGGCGCGATGTGGATGCGTATCTTTTCGCCGCTCGCGTCGCGTTGGGATGCGCTCGCGCCGATGCTTCTCGGTTCGCTCTTGCGTTTTCCGCGCAACCCATTCTTGCTCGGCTACTTTGGCATCGGCGCGATTTGGTCCGCAAAATTTTTTGCGCGGACGCTTTTCAAAAACGAAAAAACGCGCGGCTTGTTCGCGGGCCTCGCCGCGCACTCGACGCTTCCCCTCGAAGCGCCGCTCACCGCGTCGTTCGGCATGGTGCTTGCGCTTTCCGCGCACGCGGTCGGTTGGCCCCTGCCGCGCGGCGGCTCGCAAAAAATCGCGGACGCGCTCGCGTGTCATCTCAAAGCGCTCGGCGGCGAAATCATCACCAACACGCGCGTCGAAAATATCAACGCGTTACCGGATGCAAACGCGTATCTGTTCGATGTGACGCCGAAACAACTGCTCAACATCGCGGGCGACAAAATTACCGGGCGCTACAAATCACAACTCGAAAATTTTCGCTACGGACCCGGTGTGTTCAAACTCGATTACGCGCTGGACGCGCCAATTCCTTGGCGAGCGAAAGAAGCATTGCGCGCGGCGACCGTTCACATCGGTCCCACGCTCGACGAAATTTCCGCCAGCGAGCGCGCGACGAATGAGGGGCGAATTGAAAATTCACCCTACGTTCTCGTCGTGCAAACGTCGTTATTCGATGACACGCGCGCGCCGCACGGCAAACATACGCTTTGGGCGTACTGTCACGTTCCAAACGGTTCGCCGATAGATATGACCGAGCGCATCGAAAATCAAATCGAACGGTTCGCGCCCGGTTTCAAAAATCGAATCCTCGCGCGCAGCGCGATGAACCCCGCGCAAATCGAATCGCGCAACGCCAATTACATCGGCGGCGACATCAACGGCGGCGTCCAAGATTTTTTTCAATTGTTCGGACGCCCCGTTTGGCGCGCGAATCCGTACACCACGCCCGACAAAAAAATTTACATCTGTTCTTCGTCCACTCCGCCCGGCGGCGGCGTGCATGGCATGTGCGGACTGCACGCGGCGAACACGGCAATCCAACGCGCGTGGCGCGGGTAGAGTAGCAACGGAACCGGGTTCCGTTGCTACCCGGTGCCTACCCGTCACCCGTCTAGGGCTGGCACAAAGTCGCGCAAACTGTCATTTCGAGCGGAGGCGAGAAATCTCGACCTTGCGCGTCAAACGAGATTTCTCATTGCATTCGAAATG
>JAJTXZ010000064.1 GCA_021463195.1 Anaerolineae bacterium | reverse complement strand
TCGAGCGGAGGCGAGAAATCTCGACCTTGCGCGTCAAACGAGATTTCTCATTGCATTCGAAATGACAATGGCTGCTCCCTGACTTTGTGCCAGCCCTATAATAGCTAGTAAGTCTGCTTGCTACTTGCTACTTGATACCTGATACGTGGAACTCTTTGACTCGCACTGTCATTTAACCGCCGAACAATTTGACGCGGATCGCGACGCGGTGATTCAACGCGCGATGGATGCGGGCGTGACGCGGATATTGACGCTGGCGACGGATGTGTCATCGAGCCGCGCGGCGATTGCGCTCGCGGAAAAATTTGACGCGGTGTTTTGCGCGATTGGAATTCATCCCGAAAGTGTTGCGAAAGCGGCGACTCGGGATTTGAGATTGATTCGAGAATTGGCGGCGCATCCGAAGGTGGTGGCGCTTGGGGAAATTGGATTGGATTTTTATTGGGATAAAACAACGGCGGACCTTCAACAAAAATTTTTTGAACAACAATTAGAACTTGCGGCGGAATTGAATTTGCCGGTGTGCATACATGACCGCGACGCGCATGACAAGCTGATCGCGACGCTGGAAAATTTCGCGCCCGCGCCGCCGCGCGGTGCGCTGCACGCGTTTTCGGGCGACGCGGCGCTGGCGCAGCGCGCATTTGATTTGGGTTATGTCGTTTCATTCGGCGGGCCCATTACATTCAAAAACAACAAAACCGCGCCCGCGCTGCTGAACGCGCTGCCGTTGGAAAAAATTTTAATCGAAACGGATGCGCCCTATTTAACGCCGCACCCCTGGCGCGGAAAACGCAACGAGCCGGCGTATGTAAAATTAGTGGCGCAGCAAATCGCGACCGCGCGCGGTTTAAGCGTCGCGCAGGTCGCGGCGCAGACGACACACAACGCGCTGGAATTGTTCCGGCTCAAAGGACAGTGAGGTAGGCATGGAGCTGAAAGATATTCTGAAACCGATTGAATCCGAGTTGAACCAAGTCGAAACGCGATTGCATGATGCCGCCCGCGCCGAATTTGGCCCGTTGGCGTTGGTCATTGATTCCATCATTGACAGCGGCGGCAAACGCATTCGTCCGGCGGTGACGCTTTTAGCGGGACGCCTGTTTCCGCAGCCCGACGAAAATTTGCTAAAAATGGCGGTCTCGGTCGAATTGCTGCACATGGCGACCTTGATTCATGATGATTTGCTCGACAATGCCACCAAACGGCGCGGGTCCGCCACCATCAACAGCAAATGGGACAGCAAGTCCACCGTGCTGGCGGGCGATTATGTTTGGGCAAAAGCGGCAAAAATCGCGGCAGAGGTCGGCAACCCCCAAGTGCTGGGCATTTTCGCCGACACTATCATGGTTATTGTCGAAGGCGAAATCAAACAGGATTACACCGACGCGAAATCGCGTCCGCAGCGCGACGAATATTATACGCGCATTTACGCCAAAACCGCGTCGTTGTTTGAAGGCGCAATGCGCTCCGCCGGCGTATTGGGCAACGCGTCCGAAAAACATATGCACGCGTTGGGTCTCTATGGGCGCAATCTCGGCACCGCGTTTCAAATTATTGACGATGTGTTGGATTTTGTCGGCACGCAAGCGGATGTGGGCAAACCGGTCGGCAGCGATTTGCGGCAAGGCGTGGTGACCTTGCCCGCGATCATGTATTATGAAAATCATCCGAATCATCCCGTGATGAATTCGATTGCGGTCAAGAACGGACACAACTCGCATGACCTCGACGCGATGATTCAAGAAATTTCGACTTCGCCCGAACTCGCTGCCGCGCGCGCGGAAGCGCAAGACATCGTCCGCGTGGCGCAGCGCGCGCTCGAAACTCTGCCCAAAGGTAAATATCGTCAGGCGCTGCATGATTTGGCGGATTATGTGATTGCGCGCAAAAAATAAGCGCGCGTCGTCCGTCATGCTTTGCGCGGTGTCAGCCGATAGCGAAATAATTCGTTGTCGGCTTTTTTTGTTTTTGTTGGTGCGATAGTAAGATAGTGCGATAGTGCAGTAGTGAGATAGTGCGATAGTAAGATAGTGCGATAGTGCGATAGTGCGATAGTGTGATGGTTGCCATCTGCTATGTGCGACATTTCTTTTATCATCGTCTCGTGGAACGTGCGCGAATTGTTAAAACGCGCGCTGCAAGCGATTCTCGACGATACGCGCGCTGAAAGAATCGAGATCATCGTCGTTGACAACGCGTCGCGCGATGGCACGGTGGAAATGTTACGCGAAAATTTTCCCAACGCGCGCGTGATTGCGAACGCTGAAAATGTTGGCTTTACGCGCGGCAACAATCAAGCGTTACAAATCGCGCAAGGGCGCTATCTTTTCCTCGTCAATCCCGACACCGAAATTCAACGCGGCGCGGCGCGCGCCCTCATCGAATTTATGGACGCGTCCGCAAATGCGCGCGTCGGCATCGTCGGACCGCAACTTGTTTATCCCGATGGCGCAATTCAATCCTCGCGCCGCCGTTTTCCAAAATTTTCCACCGCGCTCTTTGAATCCACCAAACTCGAACAGTGGTTTCCGCGTAATCGTCTGATTACTGATTACCGCTTACTGAACACTGATAACTACCAAACCCAAGACGTTGACTGGGTCGTCGGCGCGGCGCTGTTTGCGCGACGCGCGGTGTACGAACAAATCGGCGGACTGGACGAACGCTTTTTCATGTACTCGGAAGAATTGGACTGGTGCAAACGCGCTAAAGATGCAGGATGGCGCGTCGTCTATTTTCCCAACGCGCGCGTCTTGCATCACGAAGCCAAATCGTCGGACCAAGTTCGCGCCCAGCGCGACATTTATTTTCATTCGAGCAAAGTGCGCTATTTCAAAAAACATCGCGGCAATTTTCAGGGCGAATTGTTGCGTTATTTTTTGTTGAGTACGTTCGCGTATCAGTGGTGTGAAGAGGCCGTGAAATTTTTGGTGGGACACAAAAAAGAATTGCGCGCGGAACGGATGAGCGCGTATCGCCAAGTTTTGGCGAATGGGTTAACTTAGCTAGTAGAATAAACCATGAATACAACTACATCCCAAATTAATGATTTGATATTAACATTGAAACAGGGTGATTTCGACCAACAAACGCAGGCCTCAGATAAATTGCGGAAAATTGGTTCGCCCGCCAATGATTCCTTGCTCAATGCGCTTGACAACGCTGATGCAAATATGCGGTGGTGGATTGTAATGTCGTTGACACTGTCGGACGACCCACGACTTTTCGATGTTTTAGTTTCTCTGCTACGTGATCCTGATCGACGAGTTCGCGAAACCGCAGCGGGCAGTTTAGGCATGATTGGGAATCCCCGTGCAATTCGACCACTTCAAGAATTAGAAAGTTTAGCCAAAACGAGCGCCGAATATGGGATACATACTGCGGCTTCTGGCGCAATCACTCAAATTGAATGGCGGCAAAAGTCACTTGATGAATTGAGTATCGATTTACAAAGCGAGCGTGTCGAATCGCGTAGAGCCGCCATAGTTGCAATGTTAGATAAATCTGACAAACGCGCATTTGACAGCTTGTTAAATGCTTTGAGCGATCAGGATGGCTGGGTTCGGATTTATACAGTAATGGCACTTGAAAAGCTTGCCGATAATCGTGCGGTGCCATTTTTATGCCATGCCTTGCAAGACTCTGATGACTATGTTCGTTCATCAGCCGCACACGCATTAGGAGAAATCGGTGACCCACGAGCCTTGCTTGCACTTGAGCAAGTCTTGACACACCCCGACCCAAGTCATGACATAAATCTTCATGCCGTTGCGCGGGGAGCAATCAAGAAAATTCAAGAAAGGGTATAGACTATGCAACTCGAAACCGTCACCTCCGACGTCATTCACGCCGTCGGCTACGATGACGAAACAAGCGTGCTGGAAATTATTTTCAACAGTGGCGCGATTTATCAATATCGCGGTGTACCGCGCGCAGTGTTTGAGGAATTGATGCGCGCGGAATCCAAGGGCAACTATTTTCAAAACAACATCCGCGACGAATTTGAATTTTGGCAGTGGGATGTGCCGATGGCGCAATTTGTGCGCGGGGAACAAAAAGCCGCACGCGATGAAATGCAAAGCGCGACGGAATGAATCATGTTACAATACCGTTCGAGGTGAACGATGGGCGAAAGTGTAACGCTAGACCAGGTTTTGACTTTGGCGGGAAAATTGTCGGCACGCGATCAAGTGCGTCTGATTGAGTTAATCGCGCCGCAAATCGAACGCGCGATTGAACCCGCAACAATCAAGCCGCTTTATTCCTTGCGCGGAATTTGGAAAGGCATTGACATCACAGAACAGGATATAGACGAGGCGCGCCGCGAAATGTGGGGAAATTTTCCCCGGAGCGATATTTGATGCAAGACGTTGTATCCGATACGCACGCGCTGATTTGGTACCTTGAGGATAGCCCTCGCTTGGGAGCCGCGGCGCAGCAGGTATTTGACGCTTGCGATGCCGGACAACTGCGCATCTTGATCCCTACAATCTGCATTGTCGAAATCATCTATTTGCAAGAAAAGGGCAGAATTGCCCCCAATTTGCTGGACGACCTTGTTGCCAGCTTGCAAACGGCGTCAAGTGGTTTGAGGTTGGCGGACTTGACTCCTGCTGTTGCGCGCGCCGTCGAACGTGTGCCACGCGATCCCGTTTCCGATTTACCAGACCGAGTCATTGCCGCCACCGCGCTCGCTTTGGATTTACCCCTCATCACACGCGACGAAAAAATACGCGCATCCAACATCGAAACAATTTGGTGAACGCGTGCGCGTCCTTTTTATCACCGGCGAATTTCCGCCCATGCAAGGCGGCGTAGGCGATTGCACCAACGAAATCGCGTTGGCGCTCGCGCCGCGCGGCGTGGAGGTTTCCGTACTCACAAGTGATCAGTCGCCAGTCATCAGTCATCAGTCTCCAGTCTCCAATCTCCAATCTTCCCCCCCCCGTCACCCGTCACCCGTCACTGTTTTCCCCATCATCAAAACATGGAACTGGACCGCCCTTTCGCGCATTCGCAAAACGATTTCTGAAATCCGTCCCGACATTGTTCACATCCAATATCAGACCGGCGCGTTCGGACAGCAGCCGTTAATCAATTTTTTGCCGCGCTTTATTCCACCGCTCGAAAAAAAGAACGGCATTGGCGTCGCGGTGACGTTTCATGATTTACTGCCCGCGTATCTATTTCCCAAAGCCGGCGCGCTGCGCGATTGGGTGACGTTTCAGCTGGCGCGCGGTGCGGACGCGGTGATTGCGACGAATGAGGCGGATTACGCGCGCTTGCGCGACAATGCGCGCGGACAAGGCAAATGGCTCGCGCTCATTCCGATTGGCAGCAACATTACGCCGTCCGAAATTCCGCCGCAAATTTCGCGCGACCGATTGCGCGAACGGCTGGGCGTGGACGCGACGGAAACGCTGTTGGTCTATTTCGGTTTTCTAAATCCGAGCAAAGGCGCGGAAACGTTGATTCAGGCGCTGTATGATTTGCCGCGCGCAAAATTGCTTTTTCTCGGCGGCCAGACCGGCGCAAGCGACGCGACCAATGCGGCGTACTTGGAACGCGTGAAACAAGCGATTCGAGACCGCGGGCTAGAGTCGCGCGTTCTGTGGACCGATTTTTTGCCGGCGGCGCAGGTGAGCGCGCATTTTTACGCGTCGGATATATGCGTCCTGCCGTATCGCGACGGCGCATCGTTTCGACGCGGCAGCATCATGGCGGCGCTCGCGCACGGGCTGCCGATTGTGACGACTCAGCCCGCCGCGATCGAGTCACCTCCCGCATTGCAAACGCGCGCGCAAAAAATGGACGCGGCGCGCCTTCCCAAATTGCCCGCGCTGCGCGACGACGACAATGTGTTGTTCGTGCCGCCCGACGACGCGTCCGCCATCATCACGGCAGTCACGCGCATCCAAACCTCGCCGGGTCTCGCCGCGCAGCTGCGCAGCAACGCGCGCCAAACCGCGCGCGCGTTTTCATGGGACAAAATCGCCGACGAACATTTGGAATTGTATAAAGCCATAACGAACGCTCGATCAAACAACAGTTGAGCGAATCCAATAAACATTGAAATTCAGAAACTCGTATCATCCCAAAATCTCTGGGCTCGAATCCCCAAGCTCTATCCCTGTGTCCCGTAAATCTTTTTTCATCCTGTGCTGTTTTCTGCTCGCCGCGTTCATCGTCGGCGGTTTTTTGCGTTATCCGCTGGTCACCGATGACCCGTACATCACGTATCGTTACGCGCGCAATGTGGTGAACGGCGTCGGTTTTGTCTTTAACGCGGGCGAACGCGTCTTGAGCACGACGACGCCGCTGTATACGATGATCCTCGCGTTATTTGGATTTTTGCGCGCGGACATTCCGACAACGGGTTATTGGTTGAGCGTCGCGTCGTTGGGCGTCGCCGCGTTTTTGTTGTACACGTTGGCGCGGCAGACCTATCCCGCGCGCGCGGAACGCCGCGCCATGGCGCACGCGGCAGGCATTATCGCGGGCGCAATATGGCTGGTGACGCCAACATTGGCGATGACGTTCGGCTTGGAAACAAATTTTTATTTGGCGCTCGGCCTCGGCGCGCTCGTCGCGTATTTATCAAATCGCGTCACGCTCGCGTTCGCGCTCGGCGCGCTGCTCACGCTGACGCGCAACGACGGATTGATTTTGACGGCGCTGCTCGCGTGCGATTATTTTTGGCGCGAGCGCGCGCGGCTTGGTTCTGCGCGGCGCGCGCTATGCGCGCCGCAATTCGTCCGCCCTTTGCTCGTCTATCTTTTGCTTTGCGCGCCATGGTTGATTTTCGCGTGGCTTTATTTTGGCGCGCCATTTCCATTCACCCTCGCCGCGAAAATCGCGCAGGCGCAGAGCGGATTGTGGGATCCTTTTGCGCTCGGCTTGGCGAAATGGGCGCGCGATAACGCGTTGTGGCTCGCGCCATTGTCGGCGGCGGCGCTGTTTGGGATGGCATGGAGCGCGCGCGCCAAAACACGCGCTTGGCTGTCGCTGGCGTGGGCGCTTGCGCATCTCGCCGCGTATGCTCTTTTAGGCGTCGCGTTTTACGCGTGGTACGTCGCGCCGTTGATGCCCGCGCTGTGTTTGTTTGCGGGCATTGGCGTCACAGCCATTGCGGAACAGCGCGCGCTGCGTCGAAATAATTTTTTGAAATACGGCGCGCTGATTGCGTGCGGCGCGTTTTTGTTTGGACTGACTCTGCGCGCGGCGATGGATGCCGGCATGACGCGGCCGTCGCCCAAAGTGGAAGCGTATCAACGCGCGGCGGCATGGCTCGCGCAAAATACGCCGCCGGACGCGACGGTGGACGCGCTCGAAATCGGCGTCATTGGTTATTTTGATGAACGGCGCACGGTGGATTTTGTCGGCCTCGTGGACCCGCAGCGCGTGCCGTATTTACGCGCGCGCCAATTCGCCGACGGGGTGCGGCGCGCGCAGGCGGATTATGTGGTGATGATCCCGCCCGACAGTTGGCTGCCGGAAGATGTCTGGTTCAAGGACGCGTATCGCGTCGTCGCGCAGATTCGCGTGCCGGGATTTTACGGCAACAAGCCGCTGGTGATTTATCAACGCGCAGCCGCGGGCCGCGCGCCGTTAGAAAAAATTGATTTGAACGCGGCGTTTGAAAAGCGCGTAGAATTGCAGAGCGTGGAATTGTTCGCGCGCGCGCTTGCGCGCGGCGCGGTATTGCCCGTAAAATTGAATTTGCGCGCGCTGGACCGCGAACCAATTCCGACGGATTGGAAATTCACGCTGCAACTCGTCGGCGCGGAAAATCGCGTGATCGCGCAAACCGATAATTTTTATCCCGCGCGTTTGCCTCGAGATGAAAAACCGTTCGTGGATTATCAGGGCATTCCGATTCCCGCCGACGCGCGCGCGGGCGTTTACGATTTGATTTTGGCAATGTACGACGCGCAAGCGAACGAACGGTTGTCGTTTTACGACGCCAACGGCAATGAAGCGGGCGATTTTTTGAATCTTGGCAAAATCGAAATCACCGAATAATGGCGCGCATTTGTGCTATAATTCGCACAAGTGTTCTGTTAGCGCAACGCCAAGATAGCGCATTCGTAACTATCGCGCTAACGCACTGCGTCACTATCGCACTGACCCACTATCGCACCAGTTATGTCTGATCGAATCGTTTCTCCCTCCGTCAAACAAGAAGAGCTCGCGCTCGACCTTTCTTTGCGTCCGAAAAAACTCGCGGAATATATCGGGCAGGACAAGGTCAAAGAGAATTTGAAAATTTTGCTCGACGCCGCCAAGGGTCGCAATGAAGCGGTGGACCACATTTTGTTGTACGGTCCGCCCGGCTTGGGCAAAACGACGCTGGCGAACATTATCGCGAATGAATTGAACGCAGCGATAAAAATCACGGCGGGTCCGAGCATCGAGCGCCCCGGCGACCTCGCGGCGATTGTGACGAATCTGCGCGCGGGCGATGTGTTGTTTATTGACGAAGTGCATCGCCTCAATCGCGCGGTTGAAGAAATTTTGTATCCCGCAATGGAAGATTTCGCGTTGGATTTGATTACGGGCAAAGGTCCGAGCGCGCGTTCGATTCGTTTGAAACTGCCGCGCTTTACCATCGTCGGCGCGACGACGCGTTTTGCCATGTTGTCCGCGCCGCTGCGCGACCGTTTCGGCGCGGTGTATCGTTTGGACTATTACGATTTGCCCGCGATGGAAACGATTGTGGACCGTTCGGCGCGCATTCTCGGCGCGGAGATTGAAGCGCAAGCGGTGAGGGAAATCGCGCAGCGTTCACGCGGCACGCCGCGCGTGACCAATCGTTTATTGAAACGCGTGCGCGATTACGCCCAAGTGCGCGCGGATGGAAAAATTACCGCGCAAGTGGCGCATCAAGCGTTGGCGATGCTCGAAGTGGACGAACTCGGACTCGACGAAATTGATCGCAAGGTGTTGCGGACGATTATTGAAAAGTTTGGCGGCGGACCCGTTGGTCTCGATACGATTGCGGCGGCGGTGAGCGAGGAAGCGGATACGATTATGGATGTGTACGAGCCGTATCTGCTGCAACTCGGCTTTCTCGACCGAACGCCGCGCGGGCGCACGGCAACGCGGCGCGCGTATGAACATCTCGGTTCGCCAACGCCCGACCGCATTGAACAAAATCGGTTGTTGTAAAGTTCAGACCCGAAGGGTTTCTAAAAACCCTTCGGGTCTTTTTGGATGTGTTAGAATAATCGCGAATGAAAAAGTGGATTTTATTTGGCGCGCTTGCATTGATTCTCATTGCCAATGCGCTGTGGTTTTATCAAGCGATTGGTTGGAATGCAGTGGACGACGCGTATATTTCCTACGTCTACGCGCAAAACGCGCTGCGCGGGTATGGCTTGACATTCAATCCGAGCGAACGCGTCGAGGGCTTTTCGAATTTTTTGTGGACGGCGATGATGCTGCCCATCGTCGGCGCGGGCTGGGACGTGGGACGCGTGAGCAGCGCGCTCGGCGTCGCGTTCGGCATCGGCACGCTGGCGTTGACGATTCGTTTTCCGAAATGGCTCGGTGTTCCCGCGATAGTTGGATGGATGGCGGCGTTGTTTCTCGCGGTGGATGGTTCGTTCGCGCTGTGGAGCGTAAGCGGATTAGAGACGCCGATGATGGCGTTCTTGCTCACGCTTGGCGCGTTTTTGTATGTTAAAGAAAATTTCCAATCAAACCACTCGACTGGCACAACGCATAGCAACGATTTACTCGGACGCGGATTCACGCGGACAAACGCGGATATAAAAACCCTATTTGGTTTTATCCGCGCAAATCCGCGTTTATCCGCGTCCCAATATGCATTGGACGGCAATCCGGGCGCATGGAAATTCCCGAACAGCGGAATTATTTTTGCGCTCGCGGCGATGACGCGACCCGAAGCGGTTGCGGTGTTTGGTTTGACTGCCGCGCATCAATTCGCATGGCGCATGATTGACCAACGAAAATTTTTTACGCGCGCTGATTTGATTCGGATTGCGTCCTTCATTTTAATTTTTATTCCGTACTGGCTGATTCGCTGGCGCTATTATCATTCGCTCTTGCCCAATTCGTTTTACGCCAAAGTTTCCGTCGGCGGACCGATCGCGCAAATCATGCGCGGGTGGGAACATACGCAAACGTTTGTCGGCGCGCATTTGAGTTGGCTGATTTTAGCGCCAGCGATGATCGCGTTGATTGTGGTGATTGCGCGGTATGCGAGGGCGAGGAGATTGGAGACGGGAGACTCGAGATTGGAAGAGGCGCGGCGCGCGTTTTTTGGATTCACCTATTTCGCGGCGGTGATGCTTTTCTACGGCGCGTACATTATTTATGTCGGCGGCGATTGGTCGGTGGGACGCTTTTTTGTGCCGTTTCTCGCGTTCGCGTATTTGATAATTGCGGCAGGAATTGTTTTCGCCACGCAATTCATCGTCGAAAAATCGCAAATCAAAAATCGCAAATCAAAAATCGCAAATTACATTTCCGCCAGCATCGGCATCGTTCTCGCGCTCGCGCTTTGGTTTTCTTCCGCGTACAATGGCGAATACAAAATTTTCATCGGCGGATTTGACGCGGCATTGGCAACGCACGCGCGCATCGCGGCGGGACAATGGTTGAAACAAAATGTCGCGCCCGGCACCTGGATTGCGGTGGACGCGGCGGGCCAAGTGCCCTACTTTTCCGAATTGCCGACGCTTGATATGTTCGGCATCAACGACGTGCATATCGGACGAATGCCGGTGGCGAATTTGGGCAGTGGGACGCCCGGTCACGAAAAATTTGATTTGGGTTACATCATCGCGCGCGCGCCGAAATATGTTGTCATTTACGGAACGCTGTTCGATAACGTGACCGAATACAAACGCGCGGATATAAAATGGACGGACAGGCCGGAATTGGAACGATTTTTGACGATATATGAAAGACGCTGACGACGGACAACAGACGGCGGACAACCGCGCTTGCTACGTCGTCCGTTGTCTGTCGTCTGTTGTCGGCAATGGACGATTTTCCAAAACTCCTCATCGTACTCGGCATCAGCATCGCGCTCGTCGGCGCGCTATGGCTCGGTTGGACGCGCTTTTTTGGCGGCGCGCAATTTCCGGAGACATTTGTGTTTCAAGGCGAGAACATGACTTGCGTCGTGCCGATTTTGGGTTCCATCATTTTGAGCATTATTCTCACGATTGTGTTGAACGTGATTTTCCGCGGAATGAACAAGTAATTTACAAGAACGCGCGCCACACAAAAATCGCGAGCATGAGCAGCGCAATCACAACTTCTACAAACGAAGACAACGCGCAGCCGACCAAATACGCTTTGCCCGCGCGCGCCGCTTCGCCGAAATTTTTGCGTTCCCAATAGGTGAGCGCGCTCGTCGCAATTACCGAACCCAGCGCCGCGCCAAAGAGGGTGCCGAGAACGGGAATTCCGCTCAAGAAAATTCCGCCGAAAATTCCGCCGGCTATCGCCGCCAAAATTTGTTTCCAGCCGAATCCCGCGCGCGTTTGCACCAGCGGACGCAGCCAATATTCGGAAAAGGTCGCCGCCAGCGCAAGAATGCCGAGCAAGACGAGAATGAGCCAATCAATGCGCTGAAATTTTTCACCGATTGCCCACGCCAAAACGCCAAACCAAATTAACAGCGCGCCGGGAATGACGGGAATGACCGTGCCGATGAGTCCGACGAGCATGAGCAAGAGGGCGAGCTGCTCAGCGGGGTTGGTAAAAGTGGTGGGAAGCATTGCGGCGGATTATAAAACAAAGGCAGCAAAGAGAGAAACATGACGCATAAATTCACAAATCGTCTCGCGCGCGAAACGAGTCCGTATCTTTTGGACCACGCGCGCAATCCGGTTGATTGGTATGCTTGGAACGATGAGGCAATCGAAAAGGCGCGCCGCGAGGATAAACCGATTTTTTTGAGTATCGGTTACGCGGCTTGCCACTGGTGTCACGTCATGGCGCACGAATCGTTTGAAGACGAATCCACCGCGCGTTTTATGAACGAACATTTTGTGAATATCAAAGTGGACCGCGAAGAACGTCCCGACCTCGATTCGATTTACATGAACGCGGTGGTGGCGATGACGGGACAGGGCGGCTGGCCCATGAGCGTTTTCCTCACGCCCGACGGCAAACCGTTTTACGGCGGAACCTATTTTCCCAAAACGCCGCGCTATGGAATGCCATCGTTCATGCAACTGCTGCAAGGCATCGCGGACGCGTGGGAAACGCGCCGCGCCGAGATTGAACAGAACGGCGCGGAGATGCAAAAAGCGTTGAGCGAAAGCGGCATCCCACGCGGCGCGGATGAAATGCCACTTGACGCGCGCACGCTTGAACTCGCGCTGAACAACATCGTCCGCGCGTTCGACGGCGAAAACGGCGGCTGGGGCGGCGCGCCCAAATTTCCGCAGCCGATGACGCTCGAATTTTTGATTCGCCAGTACACGCAAACGCGCGACGAATTGATTTTGAAAATGCTTACGCTGACGCTCGACAAAATGGCGCGCGGCGGCATGTATGACCAGCTCGGCGGCGGTTTTCATCGTTACGCGACGGATGATGTTTGGCTCGTGCCGCATTTTGAAAAAATGTTGTACGACAACGCGCTGCTCGCCCGCGTCTATTTGCACGCGTATCAGATTACGGGCGACGAATTTTACAAACGCGTCACAACGGAAATTCTTGATTACGTTGCGCGCGAAATGTTGGGTGCGAACGGCGGCTTTTATTCGTCGCAAGACGCGGATTCGGAGGGACACGAAGGGAAATTTTTTGTATGGACGCCCGAAGAAATTCGCAGCGCGCTCGGCGGCAGCGCGTCAGGATTGCTCATCGTTTCCAAGACGAAACAAGATACGAACGACGCGCAGTTGTTCATGGACGCGTTCGGTGTCACCGCGAATGGAAATTTTGAAGGCAAAAATATTTTGCATCGCGTCCGCGATAACGATGTCTTGGCGGCGATGCGCAAACTAGACGAAGCGGAAGTTGAACGAAAATTGAACGACGCGCGCCAAAAATTATTCAACGCGCGCGAACGCCGCATCAAACCCGCGCGCGATGAAAAAATCTTGACCGGTTGGAATGGCTTGATGCTCGCGGCATTCGCGGAAGCGGCGCGGGTTTTGAAACGCGAGGATTATCAGCGGGTAGCGGCAAGAAATGCCGATTTCTTGTTGGCGAACTTGGCAACCGACGGCGGACAACCGACGACGGACAACGCAAGCGCAATCAGAAATCAAAAACTTGTGGCGAGCAGAGGCGAACCATCAGAAATCAAAAATTCCATCCGCTTGAAACGTTCGTACAAAGACGGACAAGCGCGGTTGAACGGCTACTTGGAAGATTACGCGAATTTGGCGGAAGGATTGCTTGCGTTGTACGAGACGACGTTCGACGAAAAATATTTTGTCGCGGCGCGCGCATTGGCAGAACAGATTCTCGGACATTTTTCGGATGCGCGCGGCGGATTTTTTGATACGAGCGACGACCACGAAGAACTCGTCGTGCGGCCAAAAGATGCGCAAGACAATGCAGCGCCGTCGGGCAGCGCGATGGCGACGGTAGTGTTGTTCAAGCTCGCGGCGTACACGGGCGATGCGAAATATGCGGCGGCGGGCGAACGCGCGCTCGCGCCATTGCAGCCCGCGCTCGCGCAAGCGCCGCTGGGTTTTGCGTGGTGGCTCTGCGCGTTGAATTTTGAACTCGCGCCGCCAAAAGAACTTGCGATTGTCGGCGACGATGCGGAAAATTTATTGCAAGTTGTGTTTGGCGAGTATCGTCCAAATCAAGTGGTGGCGTGGAAGCGCGCTGGCGCTGATTCCGCGATTCCATTGCTTGAAGGACGCGCAACGATAGATGCCCAAGCCACCGCGTATGTGTGCGAAAATTTCGCGTGTCAACTGCCGGTGACCGCGCCAGACGCGCTCGCGACACAGTTGAATCACTTTTGACCGCCTGGTCGAGATGTTGAATTTCACATGTCCGAATATACATTTGCGCCGCATGCAACCTGGAAATTTAAAATTTTTCGCGCGGTATGCCGCGCGCTTTTTCTATGTGTTTTTCGCGCGCGCGTCATTGGCTTGGAAAATGTGCCGCGCGTCCCTTATATCGTCTGCGTTAATCATCTCGGCTGGGCGGAAGGCATCATGGTCCTGTTGTTCTTTCCATCCGAGCCGCCGCTGCGCGGTTTGGGCGAGCGCGATGTGATGGAACGCGCGATGTGGCGCCGCTGGCTGTGGCGACAGATTCCGATTTTTTTACCGCTCGACCGCGACAATCCGCGTCAGGCGGTGCGACTGATGCAAGAGACGCTGGAACACGGCGGCGCGTTGGGCATTGCTCCCGAAGGAAAATTGGGCGCGCAAGAAGGCACAATCGGCGAACTGCAAGACGGCGCGGCATTTCTAAGTCTGCGCACGGGCGCGCCGCTGCTGCCGGTTGGCGCGACGGGAACGCTGGAATTATGGTGGGGGAAAACGTTGACGCTGCGCGTCGGCGCGCCGCTCGCGCCGACGAGTGTAACGGGCGAAGGACGCGCGCGAACGCGTTTATTGACCGCCAAATTGGATGCGGCGTTGCGCGCGCTGCTGCCCGGCGCTGCGCCTCACACGGGGCGTAAACCGCTCCGCGATTTCTTGACCAAGTTGTTTTAGAAATTTGCCGTTGGCGCGGTTTTTAAAAATAGTCGCGCAAGAAAATTTGAACGCAGTTCGCCAAGCGTTGGCGCGCGGGCGAATCCAATTCCTGTTATCAGACGAATCGAATTCACGGCAACGCATCGCAAATTCGACTTGCGTCGAATGAGCATGCGAAAAATTTGACGCGCGTCTCATTTTTCGATTGGTTGTTTTTTCGCGTAACGTGTGTTAAAAAAGCGGAGCTGCTATAGACCTCAAGAAAATGAATGCGTTCACAATTCTGAAATCTCGGAAGAGTTCGGAATTGTGGAGCGTCGTTTTTCCAAAAACACCCCTTAACGTTTATAGTTATTCGACGGATTCGAAATATGTCTGAACGTTTTGCGCGCCTCGCCGCGCTCGCGTTATTGATTGCGCTCATTCTCGCGCTGCCGCTTTTGATTTCTTTGTTCGGCGCGCTGAATGCGCCTGCGCGCGCGCCATCAACGCTTCCACCAACCGCCAAACCAAGTCAACCTACCGCTATTCCAACGCAAGCGACAATGGCGGCTCCGCCATCGCCGCTTGCGCCTACGCCATCGCCTACGCGCGGCTGCGGTTTGCCCGCGACGCCTGAACCGCTTTGGGTAGACCCGGTGGTATCGCCAACAAATCTGTTGACCCAAAATATCGCGGTGACGCTGGGGCGCGGACGCGAAATTTCTATCACAAGTAACGCGGGGACGGTAATGCAGCGCGGCGAATTTTCCCTCACGCAACCGGTGACCCTCCAAGTTCCACTCGCGCCGGACACGCTTAACGAGTTGTTGGTGACCGCCAAAATCGAATATGAACCGAATTGTTTTTATATGCTGCAAACGCGCGTAGATCGTTTGGGGCAGCCGCTGATAATCGCGCAGACAAATAGCGCGGTGGGAAAACCAACCCCGGCGGCAACGGTGACAGCGTCGCCGCCGGGAACTGTCTTTATCAAACCGTTCAGTCAAATCGTCGGCTTGAATCAAGCTTCGCCCGCCGCGTCGGAAATGATTTGGTTGTATGAAGCGCCGGCGAATTCC
Organism: Anaerolineae bacterium; assembly: GCA_021463195.1. Lineage (GTDB taxonomy): Bacteria > Chloroflexota > Anaerolineae > UBA4142 > SHND01 > SHND01. The sequence goes on along the minus strand of JAJTXZ010000064.1, from coordinate 10,666 downwards.
GCTTTTCGAATCTTGGAACAACAGGGCGCGTTTACGCGCGTGCAATCGCAAGACGGCGCGTTGAATTTTTGGACCTTGAACGATAATGTCACGCTAACGCCCGCGCTCGAACCCGTTTACGAAAAGCTGCCGACAGAGCCGCAAGTGGAGTTTGTGGAGGGCGCGGTGTTTGCGTGCGAAGGACAGGCGTCGGGCGGGCTTGTTTTGGGCGCGTGTCGGGAATTTCAAAATATCGGGACGGCGACGGCGCTTGAACGCGCGACCGTTGAATCCTCGACGCTATATCTGGTGCGCTTTAATTATCAAACGTATTGGGTTTCAGACCGGGTTTTAACGGGGACGCCGCAATAGATGAAGGCGCCGCCATTTGCGAACGCGCAAGCTCTACCGCGACTGGCGCCGCTGCGCATGTTGACCGGCGTGGCGGTGTTGTCGGCGTGCGGGATGGCGTTGGGTTATGCGCGCGATGCAAGCTTGGCAGCCGTATTTGGGGCTTCGGCAGCCACCGACGCGTTTTTTGTGGCGGCTATCATTCCGACGATTGCGGTCGCGGTTCTCATCGCGGGCGCGCTGGCGCCGGCGGCGCTGCCCGTCTTTGGCGCGCGCTTGGAACAGCGCGCGCAGGCATGGCGGCTGGCGAATATTCTCCTCTCTTGGAGCGCGCTGCTTTTGCTGTTTTGCGTCGCGCTGGTTTTTTTCGCCGCGGCGGGGTTGGTGTCATGGCTCGCGCCCGGCTTGGACCAAGAGACGCGCGCGCTGGCGATTGATTTGACGCGGCTCGGCGCGCCGCTATTATTTTTGCTGGGGATGTCGGCGCTGCTGGGCGCGTTCGCCAACGCGCTGGGTTCGTTTCGGCTGCCCGCGCTCGCGACGCTTTTGGTGAACGGCGCGGCGTTTGCGGCGATTCTCGCGTTCGGGCGGCGGATGGGGATTTCGAGCGCGATGTGGGGCTTGATGGCGGGCGCGGGGCTGCATCTGCTCGCGCAATTATTCGGTTTATATCGGCAGGGATGGCGGCCCGCGTTCAGTTTGACTTGGCGCAACGCCGAACTGCGCGAAACGCTGCGCCTTTTGATTCCGCTCATCGCGTTCGTCGCGCTCGCGCAGAGCGTGCCGATTGTCGAACGGACGATGGCATCATCGTTTCCGTCGGGCGAACTTTCGCTGTTGGCATACGCGGGAAAATTATTTCAAATTCCCGGCATCGTGGTATCCAGTTCGCTCGCGGTGGTATTGTATCCGCATTTGATTCAAACGCGCACGCACGCGCCGCGCGCGGCAAAAGAGTGGAATGATACGCTCGCGCAAGGCGCGCGCGCCTGTATTTTTTTGACGCTGCCGCTGACGTTGTGGTTTTATTTTAACGCGGACGCTATCGTGCGTTTGCTTTTTGAACGGGGCGCGTTTTCAGTCGCTGACAGCGCGACGACGGCGGAATTGGCGCGACTCTATCTGCTTGGAGTGACGCCCGCCGGAATTTTGCTCGTCTGGACACGCGGCTTGCATGCGCGGCGCAAGATGAATTTGGCATTGGGCTTGGGCGCGCTGAATACGGCGCTGTATATTGCCGCCGCGTTTGTGTGCGCGCAGCGGTTCGGTTTACGCGGTTTGCCTATCGCGTTTGTCGCGGCGCAGCTCTTTGGCTGTCTGCTCTTTGCGCCATTTGCGTTTGAACCGCGCGGCTGGCGCGCCGTGTGGCATCGTTCGCTCGGCGCGACGGGCGCGGCGAATCTCGCGCTGGCGCTGGGTTGGTTCGCGAGCGGACAGTTGACGCAAAATTTTCATGGGACGGCGTTGTTCGCGCTGTTGAGCGTTTCGCTGTTGAGCGGCGCGCTGTTGTATCTGTGCCTCGCGGGCTGGTGGGGCAGCGCAGAGGCGCGAGATTATATAGAATTGGGACGCGCGCGCTGGAAAAAATTTTCAGCCAGTTTGTTATTTGGACGCGAATAATGCGTCGCGAATTCGTTTGGTCTGACGCCGACGCGGCGAGAGTCGTTGACTCGAGGACGCGCGAGGAATATATGAACAATGTGGCGGGCAGCGGTTTAAATGAATTTTATGGCAGCGCGGAGCAGTTGCGCGCGTATCACGCGCGCTTCTTGAATTACGCTATCGCGGCGCCTGCGGAATTTCCGATTTTGGATTTGGGCTGTGGCACAGGCGTTTTTTTAGAATTGGCGCGCGAGCGGGGGCGCGCGGGACGCGGTGTGGAATGCGCCGCTGAAGCGGTCCAACTTGCGCGCGCCAAAGGATTGGATGTTGTGGAAGCGGACGCGCTGGAATTTTTGCGCGGGCAAGCGGCGTCGAGTCACGGCGCGATTTATTGCGCGCATCTGATTGAACATCTGGCGCCGCCGGACGCGCGCGCTTTATTGACCGAGGCGGCGCGCGTTCTGACGATGCAGGGACGTTTGATTGTGTTGACGCCTAATCCGGTTTCGCTCGATGTGATTAGCGAGACGTTTTGGCTGGACCCCACGCACGTTCGACCGTATCCGCGTCCGTTGTTGGAAAGGATGATGCGGCGCGCGGGTTTGGAGATTCTCGCGTCGGGTCACGACAATCCGCCGGGACTGCCGCGCCGCGTGCTGCCGCGCCGTTTATTTTTGCGGATAGTATTGGGGAAACATTACGGCGCGATGAATACGTTTGTGGTGGGACGGAAATAAGATTGGATTTTTCGCTTTTGACTTGGACTCTTCTATCCCCCCTCTAACAGGAGGACGACGGGGTCTTGAAGCAGCTCTTTGACGCGGACGAGAAATTGGACCGCCTCGCGACCATCTACGAGACGATGGTCGTAACTGAGCGCGAGATACATCATCGGACGAATGACCACCTGCCCATCGCGCGCGATGGGACGATCTTCAATTTTGTGCATCCCGAGAATGCCGACTTGGGGCGGGTTGAGAATCGGCGCGCTGAGCAGCGAGCCAAACACGCCGCCGTTGGTGATTGTAAAAGTTCCGCCGCGTAAATCGTCCAACGACAGCGTGCCGTCTTGCGCTTTTGTCGAAAATTCTTTTATCTTGTTTTCAATTTCGGCGAACGACATGCGGTCCGCGTCTCGCAGCACCGGAACGACCAGCCCTTCCTCTGCGCCAACCGCAATGCCAATGTCGTAATAATGTTTGAAAACGATTTCGTCGTCTTGAATTTCGGCATTGAGGCGCGGAAAAGATTTGAGCGCGCCGATGACGGCTTTGACGAAAAATGACATGAGCCCGAGATTCACGCCAAAGCGCTGATGAAATGTTTCTTTACGCTGCTTGCGCAGTTCCATCACCCCGCTCATATCCGCTTCGTTAAAGGTTGTCAGTATCGCCGCCGTCTGCTGCGCTTGAACCAGACGCCGCGCGATTGTTTGACGACGGCGCGACATTCGCACGCGTTCCTCGCGGTTGGCGCGCGCCGAGACATCAACGGCTTGGAGCGCGCTAATTTCGCGCGGCGGAATTGGCGCGGGATTCGACACAGTTGTTTCGCGCAAAGGCGCGTCGGCGCGCACGACTTGCTGTTTCGCTAAATAATTTTCGACATCGTGTTTGGTGATGCGTCCGTCGGCTGAACTCGGCGGAATCTGGCGAAGATCAATGCCCGATGTATCCGCCATACGCTGCGCGACGGGTGTCGCTTGCGCCTCCGGCAAAGTAACCGGCGCGGTTTGTTCCGGCGCGGACGCGACCGCGTGTTCGATAGCCCCCCCCCCTGTCGGTTTCGGCGCTTGCGCCATCGGCGTTTCTTGGATTGTGCCCAACACATCGCCGACGCGCACGTCCTCGCCCGCTTGGTGTGCAATACTCGCGAGAATTCCCGCGTTCGGCGCGCTCACTTCGAGATTCACTTTGTCGGTCTCCAGCTCGACCACCGTTTCACCCGCGTCAACGCGTTCGCCCGCTTGCTTGAGCCAGCGCAGCACGGTGGCTTCGACAACCGATTCGCCTAAATCAGGCACGAGAATTTGTGTGGGCATAAACGATTCTCCAAAAATACGCGACGCAAATTTCAAATTTGCGCTACTTGCGCGGGTTGGTTCGTGACGCAAATTTCAAATTTGCGCTACTTGCGCGGGTTGGTTCGTGACGCAAATTTCAAATTTGCGCTACTTGCGGGTTACTGGTCAAAGGCGCGGGCGACGAGCTGCTTTTGATTCAATTTGAACCACGCCGTCGAACCTTCCGCCGGACTCGAGTTCGCAGGACGACCGATATAGCGTAATGGCACGCGCGCGTTGATGAGTTCGCGCAAGCGCGGCTGCATGTATGTCCACGCGCCCATATTTTCCGGTTCCTCTTGAAGCCAGACAACCTCTTGTAAATGTGGATAACGAGCCACGACCGCTTGCAATTCTTTTTCGGGAAAGCGATACAGCTGCTCAATCCGCGCAATCGCGATGGATGGATTCTTTTGATATTGTTCTGCTGTCACCAAGTCCACGTAAATTTTGCCGCTGCAAAGAATGAGCCGCGTCACTTGGTCGGGCGTCAGTTCCGCTCTGGAATCATCCAACACGGGTTGCCATCTATCGTCCGCGAGTTCGCGCGCGCGCGAAGCGGCGAACGGATGCCGCAGCAAACTTTTGGGCGTCATCACAATCAACGGCAGCGGGTCGGTCTTGAGCAAGTGCGCTTGCCGCCGCAGCAAATGAAAATATTGCGCGGCGGTGGTGGGATATGCGATTCGCAAATTCGTTTCGGCGGCGAGCGCCAAAAAGCGTTCGAGTCGTCCGCTGGAATGGTCTGGACCCTGTCCTTCCGACGCGTGCGGCAAAAGCAAAACGAGCGAAGGCGTCTGCCCCCACTTGGCGCGCGCCGAAACCAAAAACTCGTCAATCATCACTTGCGCTTGATTGATGAAATCGCCGTACTGCGCCTCCCAAATGACGAGCCGCGCCGGTTCTTGAACGTTATAGCCGTACTCGAAACCAATCGTCGCGGCTTCGGTCAACGGACTGTCATGCACCTCGAACGCGGCTTGCGCTTGCGGTAAAGCTTGCAGCGGCGTAAAGGTCGCGCCCGTTTTCACATCGTGAAAAACCGCGTGGCGCTGACCGAATGTGCCGCGCTCGACATCTTGTCCGGTGAGACGAATGGCAATCCCATCTTGCAAAATTGTCGCAAACGCGAGTTCTTCGGCGGTTGCCCAATCAATCGTCGGCGCGTCAGGTTTTTCGAGCGCCTGAAGACGGCGCCCCATCGGGCGTTCGAGTTTTGGATTCAGCGCGAACGTTTCCGGCACGCGCACCAGAGCTTGGTTCAACTCGCGCAGCGTGTCGAGTGGAACGGCGGTCTCGACTTGACGCGCCGCGCCGCGCGGGGGCGGCTGAGGCGCGGGCTCTACCAATTCTTGTTCGGGACGCAGCGCATCCAGCGCGCGTACAAGTTCCTGTGTGTCGTCTTGAATCAACTTGGTCGGCGCGTCGCCCGCAATCAAGCCGCGTTCAATCAAGACGTTCGCCCAAAGCGCGCGCACTGTCGGATGATGCGCGATTTTTTCATACATCAACGGCTGGGTGAAACTTGGCTCGTCGCCCTCGTTGTGACCGTGACGCCGATAGCCGACGAGGTCAATCAAAAAATCTTTGGCGAATTTCGCGCGATACGCGGTCGCCAGACGCGCGGCTTCGAGACACGCTTCGGGGTCGTCGGCGTTGACGTGAACGATTGGAATTTCAAAACCTTTGGCGAGGTCGCTCGCATACAACGTGCTGCGTCCATCGCGCGGTGTCGTCGTATAGCCCAACTGATTGTTGGCGATGAGATGAATTGTGCCGCCGGTCTGATAGCCGTTCAAGCGCGAGAGATTGAGCGTTTCGGCGACAATCCCTTCGCCGGGAAACGCGGCGTCGCCGTGAATCAAAAGGGGCAGCGAAATTTTGGGGTCGAATTGCGGCGCGCCGCGCGCGTCAACGCGCGCGCCTTGCGCGCGCGCCATGCCTTGCGCCACCGGATTGATGGCTTCGAGATGACTCGGATTGGGCGGCATGACGATGCACAGTCCAACCGTTTCCGCGTCGTCCGCCTGATGATGCGCGCCGAGATGATATTTTACGTCGCCCGTCCAGCCCAATTCTTCGCGCGCCGTCAAATCGCGCGCGTTAGTCGGGTCCTGAAATTCCGCGAGGATTTGACCGAGCGGTTTGTTTAGCACATTCGCCAAGACATTGAGCCGCCCGCGATGCGCCATGCCGAGAAAGATAAAACGAAAATTCGCGCGCGCCGCTTGGGCAATAATTTCGTCCAGCATCGGCACGAGCATGTCCAATCCTTCAATGGAAAAACGCGTCTTGCCCGGAAAGGAGCGATGGAGGAAATGTTCAAACACCTCGACGCGCGTGAGGCGCGCGAGCAGCGCGCGAGGATCGAACGCGTCGCGCGTCGGATGGAAACGGCGCGATTCCGCCGCGTCGCGCAGCCATTCGCGTTCGGCGGGCGCGTGAATGTGTTCATAGCTATAGCCGGTGGAGGCGGAATAAATCGCGCGCAGCGCTTGTATCGCTTCCAACGCGTTCGCGGCGCGTTCCGCCAGCGGTCCGCCGACCAAGCTCGCGGGCAACTTTTGCAAATCCGCTTGCGTCAGATCATGCGTTTCAAGTTCCAGCGAAGGGTCGCCGCGCGCGTGTCCGCGCAGAGGGTCGAGCGTGGCGGCGAGATGACCATACGAACGAATCGCTTGCGCGAGGTTCACCGCGCCGGCAATTTTGGCGAGCGAAAATTCGGAGGTGATTTGAGGCGAAGGCGCGGCGAGTGAGGGCGGCGTCCATTTTTCGAAATAGGCGCGCGTGTTTGCATCCACCGCATCGGGATTTTGCCGATAGCGCTCGTAGAGTTCCAAGACATATCCGGCATTGGGTCCCGGAAATTCATTCCAAAAATCCATCACAGCATCATCGCATATTTATTTTGCTTGCGGTCAAAGGGTTTGGGAGCGGGTGAATTTGCCAAGCAGCCACGCGATTATACCCGCGCCGTTTGATTCCGCCAAAGCAAAAAAACTCATTGAATCCAAAGCAGCTGCGCGTCGCTCACGCCTTCGGGCGTCGTGATACGCAAATAATACGCGCCGCGCGGCAGCGCGTCCAAAACAATTTTTTGTCGCGCGTACGCATCGCGCGGCGCGTTCAGTTCGATCTGCGCGGTCTTGAGCGGCGCCGTTGTCGGTTGAAACGCGCGCCACGTTTCAAAGGACGCGCGCGCGTGCGCTTCCAGTTCTGACGCAGTGAGAGGAAACAGCGCAATATCCAAACGCGAGACATTCGTGAATTGCGTCGGAATTTCGATGGGGGCGCGCGCGGAAAATTTCATAACGCGTCCGCGATTCAGAATCGAAAAATTCGGATACTGCGACGCGACGGTAAAAGACCATGTATACGCGCGTTCCAACGGAATGCCGTATATTTTGTCGGTCACCGTTTTGGGGATGGTGATTTGATAGCGCGCGCCCGGTTCAAAAAAACCGCGCAGCGTCACGCGCGTTTGCGCCACAGCTATATTAAACTGCGGCGGACGCGGCTCGACCACGATGCTGTCGGCGAGCAAATTTTCCTCGAGCGGGCGGCTAAATTCAATCTGAATTTCATTGGGCATGCGCGCAAAACGCGCGTCCGGCGCGAGAGAGCTAGAGACGACGCGCGGCGCCGCGAGCGTGGTGAACTGCGAGACTTGGGCGCTCACGAGCGAGCGCCCGAGCCATGACCGCGCCGTTGTGGCAACGCGCAACGTCAGCGTCGTCGAAATGGGCAAACTGGCGCGCGGCATAAACACGAGGGTTTGAGCATCGCGCCACAAAAACTTGCCCGCCGCGCGCGGCGTCAAACTGACCGCGCTTTGCGTTTCCGCGCGCGACATGGGCGCGGAAAACGCGAGTGTGATGGGCGCGAACGGAGAAACTTTAGTCGCGCCATCAGCGGGTTCGACCGCGACGACGCGCGGCGCTTGCAGCGACGCGGGCAAAAAATCAAAAACGAACGCGAGCGCGCCGAGCGCAGCCAGCGTTAATGCGGCAAAAAATAAAATCCATCCGAGGCGCATACGCGTCGCGCGTTTGTATCATCACGCGAAAAATTTCGCTAAATTCACATAATCGGTTTTTGCGGCAGCGCGCTCCGCGGCGACAACATCCGCTCGCGCGCGGCTTCATCGTTCACCGCGCGCATCCGCGCATTCAGCACGCCCGCGCGTCCAATATAGCCGAGCAGTTGATGCGGATTTTCGCGGCTCACCACCGGCAGCCGTCCGATATCATGTTCGAGCATCTCGGTAATCGCGGCGCGCAGCGTCTCGTCCGGATATGTGACAACGAGCTTGCGCGTGCCTGCCTCGAGCGCGGATTGTTCGCCCAGCGGATCATGGGCGAGCGCTTGAATCAAATCGCTGCGGGTGATGATACCCACGAGATTGCCTTGCGCATCCACAATCGGGGTGCCTTGCCGATGCGAGAGCGGCGAATCGCTTTGCGCGATGCGTCGCGACAATTCGCTCACGGTCATCGTCGCGGGAATCGTCGGCACATTTTGGTCCATGATGTCGCCGACGCGCAACAGTTCGTACGAGTCCACGCTGTATTCTTGCGAAATATGCAAGCCGCGCCGCGCGATTTTTTCCGTCAGAATCGAACGCCGCATCAGCAAGACCGTGATGCCGTACGCGGTGATGCAGCCGATTAACAACGCGGGCAGCGTATTAAAATCGTGCGTGGCTTCGACAGCGAAAATCATCGCCGTCATGGGAGCGCGCAGCGTGCCGCTCATCATCGCCGCCATCGCGACCATCGCCCACAAACCGGTATCGCCCACCGGGATAAAGCCGGCGAGCAGCGAACCCATCGCGCTGCCGATAATCAACAGCGGCGCCAGCACGCCACCCGAAGTGCCGGACCCGAGCGCGATGCTCCACACCACCGCTTTGCCGACGAGCAAACCAATCAACATTGTGCCGAGAATTTCTCCGCGCAGCATCGCGTGAATCAAATCGTAACCGACGCCCAGCACGCCCGGTTCAATCAAACCGCCGATGCCGACAAATAAACCGCCAATCGCGGGCCACCACATCCAATGCACGGGCAAACGTTTGAACGCGTCTTCGCACCAATACACCAAATTCGTCACCAGCGCCGCGCCGAGACCGGCGATAATGCCAACGCCAAAAGCGAAAGCGAGCGTCACGCCATCGGGAGCGTTATGCGGCGGAATCGGAAAGATGGGTCCGGGGCCAAAGAAAAACACCCGCGCCGCGCTCGCGACCACCGCCGCCACCGCGACTGGAATGAGCGAGCGCGGTTTGCGTTCGAACAACATAATTTCGATACCGAGCAAGAGCGCGGCGACGGGGGTGGCGAAAATCGCCGCCATGCCGCCCGCTGCGCCCGCGACCAATAACGTTTTGCGCTCCGCCGAGGATAAATGGAAAAATTGCGCGAACAATGAACCGAATGCGCCGCTCGTCATTACAATGGGGCCTTCGGCGCCAAAGGGACCGCCTGTGCCAATCGCGAGCGCCGACGAAATCGGTTTCAAAATCGCGACTTTGGGCGACATTTTGCTGCGGTCCATCAAAATCGCTTCGAGCGCTTCGGGAATCCCGTGTCCGCGAATTTTATCGGAACCATAGCGCGCCATCAAGCCAACCAACACGCCGCCGATGATTGGCACGATAATCACAAGCGCGCCGAGTTGATTCTTGGCGGGCGAAGAAGGCGCAAACGATAAGGTTTGAAAGAACGCGAGATTTGTGACTAGGGCGATAAGTTGTACCAAAACCCATCCCAGAATCGCGCTCGCCACGCCAATGACGGCTGCCATCGCCGCCAAAAAAAGCACTCGCCGATCCGTCGTAAAATCGGCGAGGCGGTCATGCACTGGAACAGAATGCATTTGTCATTCTCCAAATCTTTTTTTTATATTTTACACCGCATATTTGAAATGACAAATCATCCCAGTTCCACTTGACCCCAATCGTCCACCATTTCCAACAGCTGCTGTTGAACCGTCTGAAAATTGGTGTAATAGTTTGGAAAATCCAATTCGACCCAACTTTTTTGAAGCGGCACGATCAAGACAAAGCGGTCGCGTCCATCCGCGCTGCGTAAAAGTTTGACCACTTCGCGCATCCGTTTGGTATCGAGCTGTTGGTCATCGGAGCGTTGAAAGCGCACGCGCACTTGAAGATTGCTGACGCCGCGCGGCATGTACGCGGACGAATTCTCGCGCGCGGCGTTGGCGGACGCGTTGGACGCGTTAGGCGCGACGCGGCTCGCGCCGCTGTTTTTGCTAGGAATGGCGACGCCGCCGCGCAATTTAATTTCGGGCAGCGCAGGCAGAGTTGGCGGACTCGGCGGCGCGGATTTGTTTTCAGGAATAACTTGGGATTGTAAAACCAGCGGCAACGCGGGCGCGCTGGATTCAGCCGCGTCGCGCGCGTCCGCGCTTTCGGCAGCGTCTGACGCGGGTCTTGGCGCGTCCGCTGCCGTCCAATCCAAAATCGGTTCAACCTCCAAAGATATATTTTGCGCCGCCGCGTCCGGCGTGTCGGAATTTTCTAATGTTGCCGTATCCTGTTCCACCGCGCGCGCGACCGTCGGCGGTTCAATATCGTCGCTCTCGGCATCCCAATCGCCGGGCGGCGGCATCCATTCTTCGGGCGCGCGCGCGGCAAAATCATTTACGCTT
>JAJTXZ010000063.1 GCA_021463195.1 Anaerolineae bacterium | reverse complement strand
CGCGTTAGAGGTGAGGACGCGGGCGGCGTTTCCGACCGATTGGGGTATGACGCAGAACAACTTGGCGATCGCCTACAATCAACGCATTCGCGGCGAGCGCGCTGACAATCTGGAAGAGGCGATTCAACATTACGAACTCGCCTTGCAGGTGTATGCACGCGAGGCGTTTCCCGAACAATGGGCGACCACGCAGAACAACTTGGGCGAAGCATATCGCAACCGCATTCGCGGCGAGCGGGCGGAGAATCTGGAAGAAGCGATTCGCCACTACGAACTGGCGTTAGAGGTGCGGACGCGCGAGCAATTCCCAAGCGATTGGGCAATGACGCAGAACAACTTGGCGATCGCCTACTCGGATCGCATTCGCGGCGAGCGGGCGGACAATCTGGAAGCCGCGATTCGACACTACGAACTCGCGTTAGAGGTGAGGACGCGGGCGGCGTTCCCCGAACAATGGGCGACCACGCAGAACAACTTGGCGAACGCCTACCTAAATCGCATTCGCGGCGAGCGGGCGGACAATCTCGAAGCCGCGATTCGGCACTACGAACTCGCGTTAGAGGTTTATACGCGGGCGGCGTTTCCGACCGATTGGGGCATGACGCAGAACAACTTGGCGAACGCCTACAATCAACGCATTCGCGGCGAGCGGGCGGACAATCTCGAAGCAGCGATTCGCCACTATGAACTCGCGTTAGAGGTGAGGACGCGGGCGGCGTTTCCGACCGATTGGGGTATGACGCAGAACAACTTGGCGACCGCCTACTCGGATCGCATTCGCGGCGAGCGGGCGGACAATCTGGAAGAGGCGATTCGCCACTATGAACTCGCGTTAGAGGTGAGGACGCGGGCCGCGTTTCCCGAACAATGGGCTGGGACGCAGAACAACTTGGCGAACGCCTACTCGGATCGCATTCGCGGCGAGCGGGCGGACAATCTGGAAGCCGCGATTCGGCACTACGAACTCGCGTTAGAGGTGCGGACGCGGGAACAGCTGCCGCAGGATAGGGTGCAAACCGCGCGCAATCTCGGCGATCTCCATTTTGAACAAAAGAATTGGTCTGCCGCGCACCGCGCGTACGAGCTTGCCCGCGATGCCGCCGAAGACCTTTTTCGCGTCAGCATTACCGGTCGAGGACAACAAGCGGAAATGGAACAGTTGGCAGACCTGTATGACCGCGATCTCGCTGTGTGCGCCGAGTTATATAAAACCGATACGAGTGTGGCGCGTGAAGCGTTGGAAGAAAGCGAAGCGGCGCGTTCGCGCGCGTTCTTGCGCCAACTCGGTCTGGGTGATTTTGCGCCGCCCGCATCCATTCCCGCGCCGCTTGTGGCGCAAGAAAAAAATATCCTCGCCCAGCAGCGCGATATCGAAAACAATCTCGCGGGCGTAGAGACGCGCAGTGACCGCATGTCGGAAATGGAACGCGCGCTGACCGAACGCCGCAAACAACTACTGGATGAAGTGGAACGCGTGTGGGATGAAATGCTTGCCGCGTCGCCCGATGCCGCCGACTATGTTTCGCTCCGCCGCGCGGAAACGCCAAAGTGGAATGATTTGTTCGCGCTCGCCGCGCGCGTGAAGAGTAACACAGCCCTCGTCGAGTTTCATTTGCTCGACGACCAAACGCTCGCGTTCGTCTGGCGCGCGGGTTGGGATGCACCGAAAATGCTCTCGCTTTCGCTCACACGCGAACGCTTGCTGCATCGTTACTTGCTTCCCTACGAACGCGAAGTGCTGAACATTTATCGCCGTTCACAGGCGCAGGCGTCAGGACGCGAACTGTATCACGATTGGCTCGGTCTGGGCGAAGAACTTCTCGCGCCGCTGGTGGAAAGACGTTCCGATGGAACGTCTCTACTGGGCGATGCATCGCTCGTTTATTTTATTCCGCATCAATTTTTGCATCTCCTTCCGCTCCACGCGCTCACCGTGAACGGCGAACCATTCATCGCGCGCCGCGCAGTCGCGTATGCGCCATCGGCGGCGGTGTTGGGACGGGTGCTGACGACGGACGACAGACGACAGACGACCCTTCATTCTTCAGGGCAGGCTCCCGACGGACGACAGGCGTTGGTCATGGGTTACACAGAATATCCATGGCAGCGCGATGTCTTTAACGGCGAAGCAGTTGAGGTGGCGAAATTGTTTGGCGCAGAGGAAATCGTAGATGAACATGCCACACGCGCCGCGCTCGCGGAACGCGCGCCCGCCGCGCCGCTCATTCATCTTTCGTGTCACGGCGCGTTCGATGGAAACGATTCGCTCAATTCCGCCGTCGCGCTCGCGGACGGTCCTTTCACCGCGCGCGATTGGATGCGGCTCGCGCTGCGCGCCGAACTCGTCACGCTGTCCGCGTGCCAACTCGCATTCAACCGATTAAACCCCGGCGATGATTTGGTCGGCATGACGCGAGCATTGATGTACGCGGGCGCGTCGTCCGTCCTGCTCGCGTTGTGGTCGGTGTACGCGGACACTACGCAAGAATGGATGCTCGATTTTTACAACCGCATTCGCGCGAACGGCGACGCTCAGGCAAAAGCATACGCGTTCCGCGACGCCACGCTCGCCCTGCGCGCCAAATATCTGAAATTGACCAAACACGACGACCCCTACATCTGGGCGCCGTTCGTGTTGGTGGGGGATTGGATGTAGGGGCAGCATCGTGCCGCCCGCTTGGACGCGGATAAACGCGGATTGGCGCGGAAACAATGATTTTGAAATCCGCGTTTATCCGCGAAAATCCGCGTCCGAAAATGAGTTTTATCGGAGGAACCTATGGACTGGAACGAATGGGAAGAACTGACGCCGACGGCTGCGGCGGTAGACCAAGTGACCAAAGTGTATCGCGGCGCGTCCAAGAGCGTCACGTCGGACGAGGTAAAGGAATCGGCGCGCAGCGAGGTGCGCACGCACAAGCCCGACCTACAGCGTCTGTCAGACCTTGCGAAAATCATCGCCGCGCCCAACGCACAATACTTTATCGTGCGGCTCGGTTTTGAATTCGAGATTGACGCGGAATCACGCAAGGCGGGCGCGCGTTTTTCCTTCGTCCGCTTTACCGCGCTCTTGCAAAGCGCCGCGCACGGGAATTACGCGCCGCGCGTCTATGACCTTTTCCCAAAAGATTTGTACGAGGGCGAGCCGCGCGTGGTCAAGGTCGAGTTCGGTCCCGAAATCAAAGCCGGAGATGTCGGCGGTTCCGTCGGCAAAATCAGCAGCGACCTCCAAGTCGGCACCGTTTCCCCCGCCATCGTCGCCTACAAAGGACGCGGCGAGCGCGAGCCGCGCTGGGAACTCACGCCCACGCAAAAAGAATTGATCGGGATACGCAACACGTGGCTTGTGGTGGAAATTCCTGCTGAATGTCACGGCGCGCAGCTCAGTGTCCGCGTCGAAGGCGACATCGAAACGAAATGGGGACCCATTCCCGTCGCGCCCAAGGAACGCGTCTGGGAAAATCGTCCGAGCATCCTGATCGGCGCATAAATGCACATCCTTCTCGTTTTTTGCGATGGCGTCGGATTGGGCGCGAATGATCCCGCCAGTTCGTCGTCAACCAATCCCTTTTTTCACGCGCCGATGCAAACCTTGCGCGCATGGTTCGGAAAAATTCCCACGCGCGACGACGGCGTGTTATTTGGCGAAAACGCGATCCTCGTTCCCACCGACGCGTGTCTCGGCGTGAATGGATTGCCGCAAAGCGGCACGGGGCAGACGACGATTTTTACCGGCGTGAACGCGCCCGCCGCCATTGGCGAACATTACGGGCCATATCCAAATGAAGCGCTGCGCGCGCTTTTAAAGCGCGACAGCGTTTTTCTGCGGCTAGAGCGCTTGGGCTTTCACACCGCGTTCGCCAACGCGTACCCGCCATTTTTTTTGGAACGGTTGAAATTGCGTCAAGCGCGCCGCACCGCGACCCTGCAAGCCGCGCTCGCGGCGAAAATCAAAGTCCGCGACGTGGATGATTTGGCGCGCGGCGAAGCGGTCAGCGGTTTAGCGATGGACAATCGCTATTGGGTCGAACAGGGCGCGCCTGTGCCGTTGATTACGCCGTACAGCGCCGGGCAAAATCTGATGCGGCTCGCGCAAAATTTTTCGTTCACCGCGTTCGAGTACGCGCCGACCGATATGGTGGGGCACAAAACCGACCGCGCTGATGTGTTGGCGACGCTAAATGAAATTGACGCCTGTTGGGGCGGCATCGCCGCGCAAATGGACGCGGCAAACGATTTGGTCATCATCACCAGCGATCACGGCAATGTCGAAGATTGGAGCGTCAAGGGGCATACGCTCAATCCCGTGCCGACGATTTTGCTCGGCGCGCGACGCGAAAAAGCGGCACAGCAAATTCATTCATTAGCGGATATTGCGCCGACCATTGTGAAACTCTTGACGGATGAATAACTCGCGTTACGCGGGCGCGCGACAAATTTGAAATTTGTCTTGTCTCTGCATAACGTCGTCGAATAAAAAAAATCGCGGTCTGCGCCGCGATTTTTTTTATTGATAGTAAATAAACACCGTCTCGCTTGAAACCTGCACATCCATTTCCACGCCATCGAATTTCACATGATACGCGCCGTCGGCGGTGAGCGGCGTTTCAAAACCGCCCGCGCCGTAATGGCGCGCGACGCCGCTGACGGTGAGCGTGCGGTTGCCCGCCGCGTCGCGCACGCTTACGAGCATTCCCGGTTTCGGCAAATTGCCCGCAATCACGCGCGGCCCCGGCAGCGCGTCCATCAAGATTTGCGGTTGACGCGTCTCGGCGGCGCTTTCGTAAAGCGGCGGCGGCGGCGCCCACGCAATCGGCGTCTCGTCAGTGCGTTCGGCGGTAAATGAAGGCATATCTTCCGGCATCGAGGGCGGCGCATCGAGCGGCGTATAAAATTTTTCAATCGGCGGAAGGAACGCGCCCAAATCCGGTTCGATGATGTGCGCGGTCGGCGGCGCGACAAAATCCGAAATAATTTCTTCAGGCGCGCCGCGTGGCGGCGCGATAAATTCCAATTCCAACGCGTTCGGCAAATCTTCCGGCATCGAAGCCGGCGGCGGCGCGGCGGCAGGAGAAATAAATTCTTCCGGCATTGAAAGCGGCGGCGCCGCAAGCGGAATATCCATCGCCTGCGTTTTGCCTTCTGCCGTCTGCGCGCGTTCTGCCGTCTGCGCGCGTTCTGCCGTCTGCGCGACCTCTTCCACCGCAAGGAACGAAACAAAATCGTCCGCGTCTTCACTTTCAGGTTTGGGTTCGATGCGCGGCGCGATAAATGACGGCGACGCGGCTTGTTCAGGCGTTTCGCGCGGCGGCTCGTTGAGCGGCGCGTGTTCGAGCTTGGAGCGCGTGGAATGGCGCGGCGTCGGTTTCGGCGCGGGTTTCGGCGCAGTTTGCGGCGTGGATGGGGGCAGTTCGCTTTTTTCAAGCGGCGCGGACACCGCGGGCGTGATGGGCGGCGGCTCGGCGGGTTTGGCGCGGCGCGGTGTCGGACGCGCGCGCGTCGCGGGTTTGGGCGCGGTTTGCGGCGCGCGCGTTGGCGCGTGTTTGGGCGTGAGCGGAAGCGCGCGGCGCGTTTTTTCGTCAATGTCGAGTTGTTCGAGCGTGACGCCAGAATAATAATGTTGGAGAATAAAATCGTACTGCTCGCCTAGCCGCGCCAGCGCCACCATGCCGCGCAAACACATGCCAATGCCGTGACCTTTGAGCGCGGCGAATCCGCACGGACACGTGACGCTTTTTAGATACGCGGGCGCGTTGACCAAAACGCCTTGCGCGCCGCGCGTTTTGCCGTCGCAATGTTCGAAATAAAAAGCTTCGATAAATTGGTCACCGTGCGTCGCGACGATGCCGCGCGTTTCCATCGCGGCGCGCGCCGCGCGCGGGTTCGCGCGTTCGTTCCATTGTTGACAATGCCGCGTCGCGCATAAATCGGCGCCGCGCTCCAAGTGACGATGCGTGCGCGCGGCAAAGGTGCGCGCTGCGACCGCCAACGCTTTCATCGCTTCAAGCGGCGCATCGGCATCCAACGCGGCGGCGACGACGCCGCGCAAATAATCTTCGAGCAAAATAGTTTTGACGGCGCCGTCGGGCTGAAGCAGACGAATCGCGGCAGGCAGAGAGAGAGACATTTTAACTTTTAGATTTCAAAATATGGATTTTGGCTTGCGTTTTGAGCGCGCGCGGTTCGCTTATTTTTGCGCGCGCAGACGCTGCGCTTCGCCTTCCAAAAGTTCAATCGCGCGCTGCACCGCTGCCTGGTCGTGACGCGCCGTATCGCGGCGTGTCACCTCAGCCCCCGCCTCGAAACCCCACGGATCTTGCGGAAAGCGCACACGATATTTTCCCAACGCTTCTTTTGCCGCTTTCCATTCATGCGCTGCCGCCAACGCGTTCACCAAAATAGCTGTGAGCGCGTAAACTTGAAAAATGACGGAACCGGTTTCGGCGGATTGCGGCGGCTTGGTATTGCGCGCGGGAAATTGGGTTTCGAACGCGGCGAGTTCGGCGCGACAAAATGCGATTGTCGCCGCATAAGCTTGCGCGTCAAATAATTTTTGCGCGGCGGACGCGGGCGGAGCGAGCTTGGCGGGAATGGAAAATAATGGTTTCATGGGGCGTGGTTGGCGCGATGGCGCGATAAACGAGCCGCGCGTTGTGACCTCTATTATACGCTGAATAACGCCAACTGGCGCGCGGGCTGTTTGCCGTTCAACAAGATAAAACGCGCCGCGCGTTCAGCGTCGGCGCCTAAATTTTTCAGCTCTTGAATTGTAGTAAAGGTGTGCGTGCGCCGCAAATCCAAAATGCGCTGCGCGCTTTTGGGTCCGAGACCGGGCACGCGCAATAATTCGGCGCGTTCGGCGGTTTGAACGTCGAGCGGAAATTTTTCGGGGTGCGCGAGCGCGTAGGCGGTTTTGGGATCCGTATCAAGCGGCAGCAAACCGTTTGCGTCAAACAGCAATTCGTCCAAAGTAAAACCGTATTGTCGCAGCAGAAAATCGGTTTGATACAAACGCAGCGCGCGCAAGGGATCCGTCGGCGCATGATTTTCGAGCGGCGTCTCGGAAATGGGACGAAAGGCATTAAAGTAAATGCGCGCGAGACGCAGCTCTTGGTACAAACGGATTGCCGTCGCGATAATTTCGCGATCTGTTTCGCCCGCGGGGCCGACGACAAATTGCGTGACCATTGATGTGCGCGCGAGCGCGGGCTGTTCGCGCATCAACGCGCGCGCGGCGCGCAAGGGCGCGAGCAATTCGGCGGTGAAATGTTTTGTGCCAGATAATTTTCGCAAACGCGCGGTGTTGGGCGCTTCGAGATTCACCGAAACGCGGTCGGCGAGTTGGATGGCGCGCTCGATCGCCGCGCGCTCGGCGCCGGGCATCAATTTCAAATGGATATAGCCGCGAAATTCATATTTGCGCCGGATGAGGTCCGCCGCCGCGATGGTTTTTTCCATCGTGCGCGTGCCGCCGCCAATGACGCCGCTGGATAAAAATAATCCTTGCGCCAAACCGCGTTGTTGAATGAGGTTGAATCCCGCCGCGAGTTCTTCGGGCTTGAAGGTTTCGCGACGCGCGGCATTGCGTCCGCGCCGCGTCGCGCAATAGTAACAATCTTTTTCGCACGCCGACGTCATTAACGTTTTGACAACGGGAATGCGCTTGCCGTCGGAACGCATCGCGTAAGCGAGCCATGGTTTCAAATCGCGCGGACGCGTTGGCGGCTCTGGCGCCGCCAGCGGCTGATTAGCGCGGTGAGTGACGACGGCGGCGTTGGGATTTGCCGCGCACGATTGACACGCCAAATCATTCGCGGCGTCGCCGCCGAGCAATTCGAGTTTATCGGAAAATTCAAGCTGCATGTCCGAATTGTATCAGAACTATTGTTCTGATACAACTGCGGCGCAGGCGCGGGGTTTATGGCGGATTTCGCTTTGATTTAGCGGTATAGACCCTTTGGCTTTTCGGAAACCCAAGGGGTCTTTTACCTTGGCCCAAATAGGAATTTGTTCTAGGCGAAGGTTGGTTCGAGCGCGCTGGTTTCGATTTGGAACGTCGGCGGCTGTTCAAGCTGTTTTTTGACTTTGCACATTTCCGCCGCGCGTATGATCGCCGCTTTGTAGCGTTCAGGAAAATCGGCGGGCAGTTGAATATCGAATGAAACATGCGTCAGCGCGTGCGTTGTCGGGTCGAATTCGTTTTTTTGAACGAGACGCAGATTGTCGGTGGGAATGCCGCGTGAACGACAAAAACCGGAAATGTAAAAACCGGCGCAAGTTCCCAACGAAGCGAGAAAATAATCGAACGGCGTGGGCGCCGCGTCTTGGCCGCCGCTCGCCGCCGGTTGATCGGTCTGCACGGTGAAACCTTTGAAATGAGCGTCCACGCGCGCGCCGCCGGGAAAGTTAATGAGCATGTCCATAATCAAATTTCCTTTGCGTTGAAATTGATTCGCGCGCGTCGCGTCCGGCGCTTTTTAATTGGTTCAACGTTTGGGCGATGTTTGAAAACGCAAGGCGAGCGATTCATTCGGTTGGATGCAAACTGGCAGAAAAGGTTACAAGCCGCGTTAAAAATCTGGTGATTGCCCGGATTTCCAGACCCTAAGGGTTTTCGAAAACCCTTAGGGTCTGGAAATCCGCTGCGTTTTCGAGATGTGGATAATCACCAGGTTGAAAATGTTTTGACAGAATCGGCAGTGTGCGTACACTATTTTCGTTATGGAAAAAATGCGTGTGGCGGTCGCGTTGAGCGGCGGCGTGGATAGTTCGACGGCGGCGGCGCTTGCGCAAGAGCGCGGTTACGCGGTCATTGGTTTGATGCTGCGGATGTGGTCGGAAGAGGGCGACAGTTTTTTGCCCAATAAATGTTGTTCGCCCGAAGCGGTTGCGGATGCGCGGCGGGTTTGTCAAACGCTCGGCGCGCCGTTTTATTTGTTGAATGTGGAGGAAGAATTCAAAGCGCGCGTCGTGGATTTTTTTGTGGATGGTTACGCGGCGGGCGTCACGCCGAATCCGTGTTTGCAATGCAATCGTCTAATCAAATTTGGCACGCTGCTCGCCAAGGCGCGCGCGTTGGGCGCGGAATTTTTGGCGACGGGCCATTACGCGCGGGTTTATCAAAATGCGCGCGGCGCGTACGAATTGCATCAAGGCGCGGATACGCATAAAGACCAATCGTACGCGTTGCATGGTTTGTCCCAAGACCAGCTCGCGCATGCGCTGTTTCCGCTCGGCGAATATACAAAGACGGCGACGCGCGCGCTCGCGGCGCAATTCAATTTGCGCGTGGCGGAAAAAGCTGAATCGCAAGATTTGTGTTTTATCGCGGATGGCGATTATCGCAATTTTATGCGGCGCAATCGCCCCGACGCGCTGACGCCGGGGCCGATTCTCGACGCGCAAGGAAATGTGTTGGGCGAACATACGGGTTTGCCCGATTACACGATTGGGCAGCGCAAAGGGTTGGGTATCGCGGCGCGCGAACCGTTGTATGTGACCGCGTTGGATGGCGCGCGCAACGCGGTGATTGTGGGGCGCAAAGCGGAATTGGGAGCGCGCGCGCTGCGCGCGCGCGCGGTGAATTGGATTCCGCCTGAAATGGCGGCGCGGCTGCCGCTGCGCGCGATGGTTAAAATTCGGTATCGTTCCGCCGCGATGCCCGCGCTGCTTTCGGCGGCGGACGCGGGAGACGTGCGCGTGGAATTTGACGAGCCGCTGCGCGATATTACGCCGGGACAAGCGGCGGTGTTTTATGACGGCACGCGCTGTCTCGGCGGCGGAATTATTGCGAATGAACCGCAAGGGACCAAGTAAAAAACTAGAAAACTAAAAGCGAAAGGGGTCAAACTGTTCGTTTCGGTTTGATCCGAATTTTTTCGTTTGCGACCTGTGTTTACGCTCCCCACTATTGCGCTGGCGATTTTATTCGCGTCCATCATCGGCTTGGCGTTTTATCTGCTGTTTGGACGCGGTTGGCTGCAGCTCGGCGTCTTTTGGCTGGTCGCGGTCTTTGGTTTTTTCGTCGGTCAAATTATCTCGACGCTGATGCAGTTTTCGTTGTTTCCGATTGGTTCGGTGAATCTACCGGAAGGCGCGGCGACGTGTTTGATTGCGCTGTTTGCGCTGCGCGCCTTTTGGCGAGTGGAAACGCCGTCTTAGCGCGGCTTGCGCGCGCGGCGCGAAAATCAGGCGGGGCGCGTATTTTTTTTGTGTTATAATCAAAACAGTCGAGTTTGTCATTGGAAGCATCATGTCCACTGTTGAAACTGTCCGCGATTTTTCCATCATTTTTCTCGCGTTGTCCACCATCATCACGCAAATTTTTTTGGCGCTGCTGCTGTTGGAAATTCGCGCGCTGTCCAAAATGTTGCGCGAGAACATCTTTCCGATTTTACAATCGGCGGATGAAACGGTGCGGACGGTGCGCGGCACTAGCGTTTTCGTCAGCGACAATGTCGTGACGCCGGTGGTGCGCGTTTCGAGCGCTGTGGCGGGAATTCAACAGACGCTGCGCGTGTTGGCGCGGCGCGGACGCTAACCGAAATTCGATTTATCCGTAAGAATAAGCGGACGCGTTTGCTCGCGTTCAAGCTTTTAGCAATAACATGTTTGGTTCGTTCGCTCAAGTTTTGAGCGCGAACAAAAGGAGAGAAATTCAATGAATAATTCACGCGGTTTTGAATTTTTGGCGGGGCTGCTTTTGGGCGGCATTGTTGGCGCAGCCATCGCGCTGTTGTTGGCGCCGCAATCCGGCGAAGAGACGCGCGACCAAATCCGCGAACGCGGCATCGAATTGCGCGCGCGCGGCGAAGAATTTTCCAACGAAGCGGTGCAGCGCGCCAAGGTGATGGCGGATGAAGGACAAAAACGCGCGACGGAAATGCAAGAGCGCAGCCGTCTCGCGCTCGAAGAACAAAAGGCGCGTTTGCAAGAAGCGATTGACGCCGGCAAGCAAGCCGCGGCGCAGCGACGCTCGGATATGATGGGCGCGTTTGACGCCAGCAAAGCGCCGAAAGCGCCTTCCGAAGGTTAAACACAAAAAAAGATTGGCAGCGCGACTGCCAATTTTTTTTTAGCTGGTCTGGCGCTATAATCGCTCGCAGCATGAATAACGCGCCGAATATTTCACCCATGTATCGTCCCCCCGGACGCCCCGTTGATGTCCGCAAAATTTTAAAGCGTCATCGTCCGTTCTTGTGGGCTGCCGCGTTTGGTTTGGGCGGTTTGATTGCGATTGAGGCGTGGGGCGTGACGCGCTTTTTTCCGACTGGGGACAATGCGCTGGCGTCGAGCGCGTTTGTCATTTTGTTGGCGGTGGCAGGCAATGCCAGCGCGTTTCTGCTGCCGCCGCGTCTCGTCGTCCCCGAAAAATTTCCGCGCCCCGTCGGCGCGTTCGCGCAAGCCACCGCGTACGGCGCGGCGCTTTCACTGGTCACGTTCGGTTTGATTTTTTTCAGCTTGTGGTGGCAGACCGGCTTGGCTTTGGACGCGGCGACGCTGTTGTTAAAAGATTTGTATTTTTACGCGCTCGTCACCGTCGTTTTATTGCATGGCTTGTTATATTATGTGCGGCAGATGCACTGGCTCTATGCCGAGTTTGGCGGCGCGGATTCGCCGTTGAAACCGATTGCGGCGAGCGGCGGCATCGGCTTGATGATTTTTGTGGTGACGATAGTGTTTCTGCCGCTCGATTTGCAAACTATCGTCAACGCGCCCGCAGAGCTGCGCGGCATCGTCGGATTATTCACGTATGCGCGCGATTTATATTTGCTCACGTTCGCGCTCGGCGCGTACGCGTGGCATTTTCGCTGGGTCGCGGACCATTGAAAAAATTTTAGAATTTCGCTTTTTGATTTTCGTTTTGGGCAGCCGAGAACGCCGCAAGCGAAAATCGAAAAACGGCCATCGCAAATGAGAACCCCCATTATCGCCGGTAATTGGAAAATGAATATGCAGCTCGCGACGGCGGCGGAACTCGTCACGGCGCTGAAAAATGATTTGGCGCCGCTCGCGGCGTCGAACCAAGTCGAAATCGTGTTGTGTCCGCCATTCGTCTATTTGCCGCGTGTCGCGGAATTGGTCCAAGGCACGCGCATCGGCGTCGGCGCGCAAAATATGTATTTTGAAAGCAAAGGCGCGTTCACGGGCGAAATCGCGCCCGCGATGGTCGCCGATTTCGCGCAGTACGTGATTATTGGTCATTCGGAACGCCGTCAATATTTTCACGAGACGGACGAAAGCGTGAATAAAAAAATTCGCGCCGCGCTGGCGCAAAATTTGAAACCGATTGTGTGCGTGGGCGAGGCGCTCGAAACGTACGAGATGGGCGAGACCGATATTTGGGTGCGCGGCCAAATTCATGGCGCGTTCAAAGATTTGACGGCGGCAGAGGCGCGCGCGTTGATTGTGGCGTACGAACCGATTTGGGCAATCGGCACAGGCAAAGCGGCGACGGGCGCGGGCGCGAACGCGGTGATTGGCATTTCGATTCGCGGCGCGTTAACGGATTTGTATGGCGAAGCGGTCGCGCAAGCGGTGCGCGTCCAATACGGCGGCAGTGTCACCGCGAAAAACATTGATGAATTTATCGTGCAGCCCGATATTGACGGCGCGCTCGTCGGCGGCGCGAGTTTGAAAGCGGACGAGTTTAGCGCGATTTGTCGCGCCGGATTGAAAAAATTCGAGTGACCCGATGGAAAAAGATAGCGCGCGATAGAGCTGGCGCGTCGTTTCACATGCGCGCTGTCGCGCTATCGCGATATGGAAGTAATCCTCTTTTTCATGCTATTCGGCGCGATGCTTTTTTTTCAGCATTGGCTGCAACAACATATTCAAGGCGCCATGTTCGCGGTCACAGGCAATCCGGGCTGCGCCGTGCGCGCCTTGTTTTTATTATTGCTGCCCGGCGTATTGCTGCACGAATTCAGTCACTGGTTCGTCGCGAATTTGCTCGGCGTGCGCACCGGCAAAATCAGCATCGGTCTCGGCAAACTGCGCGGCAATAAACATTTTTCGCTCGGTTCGGTGACGATTGAGCGCACTGATCCCCTGCGCGAATCGCTTATTGGCATCGCGCCGTTCATATCGGGTTTGGCGGCGATTTGGCTGTTAATGGGTGCGGGTTTTAGCTTGTGGGCGCCGAACGACCCGCTGCGCGTCGCGGAAACATTGTGGGCGAGCGTGGGCGACCCGTTAACATGGCTTGCGTTATATTTGGTGTTTGCGGTCTCGACTTCGATGATTCCGAGCGCTTCCGACCGCGAGCCGTGGGGCATCAGCATCGCTATTTTGGGCGGTGTCGGCGCGTTCGCGTTAATCTTGGGGTGGGCACCGTCTTTGTCGCCCGAAATGATTGAATGGGGACGGCGCATTTTGTATACGCTCATTTTTGTCTTGAGCGTAATTGTGGTGGTGAACGGCGCGCTGGCGTGCGCGATTTTTATTTTTGAATGGTTGTTTGGCGCCATGACGCAGCGCAAAGTGCGCTATTGAAAAATTTTTTCTCAACGACGCAAGCGCGCCAATACCGCCACCGCCCCCCCCCGATGAGACTCAACGCGATCAATTTGTAAAACGGACTGGGCAGCCACAATGCCAACGCGCCAAACAACGCGGTGAGACTGTAATACAACAACACGATTTTGCGCGTGGAAAATTTCATGTCGTACAAGCGATGATGCAAATGGCCGCGGTCGGCGGAGAACGGCGAATGTCCCGCGCGCACGCGCGTGAAAATTTGCCACGCCACATCGAGAATTGGAATCGCCAACGCGAGCAACGCCGTCGCCACTTTGGCGCCGCCGATGATGGACAACACCGCGAGCGCAAAGCCCAAAATGTACGCGCCCGCGCCGAGAAAAATTCGCGCGGGCGGAAAATTGAACCACAATAGGCCCAGCGTCGCGCCGCTTAACGCGAGCGGCAGCAGCGCGATGCTGTACTGTCCCAATTTATACGTGTGCAAAAATAAAACCGCGCCCGCAATCAACGTCACGCCGCCAACCAGCCCATCCAAGCCATCCAAAAAATTGACCGTGTTCATCAATCCGACAATCCAAAATACGGTGAGCGCGATGGCAAGCCATTCGGGCAAAAAAATATCGCCGCCGCCCAACGGATTTGAAATTTGCGCGATGCGTACGCCCGCCGCGACGGCGATGAATGCCGCGCCAAATTGCATCGCAAACAACGGCAGCGGTTTCAATTCGCGCACATCGTCAATGAAACCGACCAGCGCAATCAAGACTACGCCGAACATTAAACCGTACACGCGCGCCAATTCATGTTCATCGCTGCGCGGGAGCGCGAGCGTGAGGCATAGCGCGAGCAAAAACGCCAACGCTAACGGCAGCCCCCCAAGGCGCGGCGTCGGCTGCGTGTGCGTGCGGCGCGGCGCGGGTTGGTCAAGCCAATTCAAACGGCGCGCGAGGCGAATTGTGAGCGGAGTAAAGACGAGCGAAGCTAGCAGCGCGGCGGCGAATATAAAAACGAAATACGCGGTCATAAGCCACGCCATTGTAATGCAGAGTCACGCAGGAATCCAGTAATGCGAATTTTGCGCGCGCGAATAAAACGACTATGTTGAACAAAGTTTCTATTTTTTCTAAATACGCGTGGCTTGAACCAAGTCGCGCGGCGTTGAACCTCATTATCGGCGATGATTTGGATGCGGCGTTGAGCGCCGCGCTTTTTTTGCGCGCGCATCCGAACGCCAAAATCATCGGCGTTTATTCCAATTACACCACCGTCTATTATTCCACCGCCTGCGCGTGGAATGATGTTTTGGACGCGATATGGCTTGATCTCGACATTTATCATCCGCGCTGCAAATCGCTCGGTCATCACATTGTGCGCCTGCGGCCGCGCCAAACTTTGCCCGGGTTTGATCATTCGCTGAACTTGAATGATTTGTGGGGCAAAGCATTGCAAAAGAATTTCGCGGAAAAATATCCGCTCGGCACAATTCATTTTTTGATGTGGCTGTACGCGCAAGAAATTCCCGCGCGCGTGGATGCCGATTTGTTGATATGGCTCGCGGATTCGGCGTATATCAACGCGCAAACCAAAACGTTTCGCCGTCGCTGGCGCGACGGCAACGCGGAATGGGTCGAACGCGACGGTTTCAAATGGAACGTGAAAAGTTGGTTGCGCGGCGCGGTCCAAGTTCCCTCATTGATTCAAACTTTTGAACAGGTGGACACGCGCGCGTTTGAAGCGCGGATGAGCGCGTTTCAGCAGCGCATGGCGGCGCAAGGTTTTTCGCAAGGGGACGGGCAAGCGGCGTCGCGGCATTTGAAATTGTTCGGTTATCAATGTCAACCCGTCGGCGATGTGGGCGCGTATCTGCTGCGTTTATTAGAGTGGGTCGCGCAATATACCGGCTGGACGTGCGCGCCTGCGCAAAGCGAGGCGCTGCAAACGCTGCAAAGCAAAACGGGCAAACGCGCGCGCGCAAAAATCGCGCAGCTCGCGCCGGACGCGTTTGCGACATTTCTCGAAACGAAAAATATTTTTTCGTACGTTTTCACGCACTTGGACACGATCAATTACACAACCGATTTGGCGTAACGCCTGCGCCAAAAAAATTATCGGCGCGGCGTAGCGAAAAAATATTCGAGCATTTCATCGGTCAATCCGCTCCAGACGCCCCAGTTGTGTCCTTCCGGCGTTGTGAAAATTTGCGCCAGATCGCCGCGCGCGCGCCACCGTTCCGCGCGCGGATTCAAATCGCCCACATCCCAGCCGGGAATGCCCGAGCTGTAAAAAATTTTTTGCGGCGCCGCGGGACAGGGCACGTCGCTCTTGGCGCAATCGAACGCGCGCGCGATAAAATCGTTCATGCGCTGCGCGCCTGACGACGCGCCGCCGCTCGCGCCGGCGGCGTTATCGAGAACCCAATACGCGGGCGAAAACGCGGCGAGATTGCCAAAGACATCGGGATAACGCAGCGTCGCGTACGTGCCGAACACCGCGCCGAAACTCGCGCCGACCAATACGCGCGCGTCACGCGTCGCGCGGGTACGATACTGCGCGTCAATCGTCGGGACTAATTCGCGCGCGATGAATTGCGCGAATTTTTCCGGCGTCGTCAAAAAATCCGTCACGCGGCGATTGGTTTGCGGCGCGCGCGGATCGCGTTCATCAATATAAATCGCCATGACCGGTTCGATGCGCCCCGCCGCGATTAGATTATCGAGGACGGCGTTCATCGCGCCGATATTGTCGGGCGCAAAACGTTCGCCGTCGGTGACGTACAACACGGGTAAATTTTGCAACGCGTCATAATTCGGCGGTGTGTACACGCGATAATTGACCGGATAACCCAACGCTTGACTGTCGAACGTGATCCAATCGGTCACATTCCCGACGGGCACATCGGGGCGGCGTTTGGTTTCGTCCGTATTGTGAAACTGCGGCATCGTCAAAATATTGTTGAGGTCTAAACCATCGTTGCGACGACGCGGATTCGCGGGGTCCAAAATTTCTTGCGCGTCGTTCAGCACAATTTGATAATCGGCGCGACTGTCTTGCGGAAATTTGGCGGTCCCGTACCACAAATCGGCGCCAGGCACACGCTGTCCTTGAATCGAACCTGCTTTTTGCCAGAACGAAAAATCGCCGTGCCAATACACGCTCGCCGCGTCGCCGCGATACAAAAACACGACGCCGTTTTGCGTGGTTAATGGAATGCGCTGCGCGCGCGTTAATTTTTCCCACAAGGCGTTCACTTGGGCTTGCGCGTCGCCGCTCGCCGCGATCGCGTCAATCGTTTGCTGCCACGCTTCCAACGTCGCGGGAAAACCGTCGGGCGTTGGCGATGCTTTGGGCGGACGCGTCGCGGTGGGCGTACGCGTCGGCGTCGGCGACGGCGGGCGCGTCGCGGACGCCGATGCCCGCGTTAGCGTATTCGGCGCGCGCGTAGCGGTCAAAAAAATTTCGGTCGCAGTGGGTGAAACATGCGTTAGCGCGCTGGGCGGCGCGGCGTTTGGTGTCACTTGGTTCGCGCACGCCGCGAGCGCCAGCGCGCCAAACAAAACAAGTATAAAAGCTGATGTTCTCATTTTTCGATAGCGCAGCGCAAAAATTCAATGCTGCAAGCGTTTTTGGAAATTCGTGCCATTGGATATTCATTTTCGAGACACGTTTTTCTCTGCGCCAAGATTTTATCACTGCGCGCGAGAAACAAAAAAAGGACGCGGCAGAACGTTAGCGCATTTGATTGTTTGTTCCATGCTATACTTTTAAAATATGTCAAGCGAACTAAAAATGACGCCGATGTTGGCGCAGTACAAAAACTTGAAAGCGCGTTTTCCCGACGCGATTCTTTTGTTTCGGCTTGGCGACTTTTACGAAACATTCGAGGACGACGCGAAAACGTGCGCGCGCGAATTGGAACTTGTCCTCACGCATCGTTCGTTTGCCAAAGGCGTGCGTTTGCCGATGGCGGGAGTGCCGCATCATCACGTCCAAGCGTACATTGCAAAATTGATTGACAAAGGTTTTAAAGTCGCGCTCGTCGAACAGCTCGAAGACCCGAAAAAAATAAAACGCCTCGTGAAACGCGATGTCGTCCGCGTGATTACGCCGGGGACGGTGGTGGAAGACGCGCTGCTGAAAAGCAAGAGTCAGAATTATTTGGCGGCTATCGCAAAAGAGACGACGGACGACAGACAGCGGACGACGAAAGGAACGCGGTCTGCTGTCCGCCGTCCGCCGTCCGGTATTTATGGTCTCTCATTCATAGATTTATCCACCGGCGAATTTGCGACGACTCAAATTGATGGCATTGACACGGAATCGAAATTGTTTGATGAATTGGAACGCGTGCAGGCGAGCGAATATGTTGTATCGGAAGCGTTGGCAAAGGATGAAGAATTTATCGCGCGCTTGAGCGCGATTCGTCCCGCGCGCGTTTCACCAACTCCTAATCGCGCGTTTGAAACGGATACCGCGCGCGAATTGCTGCTCGAACATTTTCGCGTCAACACACTGCAAGCGTTCGGTTGTGAAGAATTGTCTGCGGCGATTGCGGCGGCGGGCGCGGCGCTACATTACTTGAAAAATAATCAGCCCACCACCGACGCCAACGCGGTTCCACTCCAGCATCTCAATCATCTGTTCACCTATTCGCTCGATGAATACATGACGCTCGATGCGGCGACGCGGCGCAATTTGGAACTCACCGCGTCGCTCGCGCCCGACAGCAACCTTAAAAATATCGCGCGCTCGTTGTTCGGCGTTTTGGATTGTACGGAAACGGCGATGGGCGCGCGAATGTTGCGGCGCTGGATTCAACAGCCGCTGCTCGATTTGGAAAAAATCCGCGAACGGCAAGACGCGGTGGCGGAATTGCACCGCGACGCGTTCTTGCGCGCGGATGTTCGCAAATTGCTCGATGGTTTGTACGATGTCGAACGTTTGGTGGGGCGCATCGGTTTCGGCGCGGCGAACGCGCGCGATTTGATTGGACTGAAACGCGCGCTGCTGCGAATTCCAAAAATCAAAACGCGCTTGAACGACGCGCAATCGAAACATTTGCGCGCGTTAAATGACGAGTTGGACGAACTGGCCGATGTGCTGCAAACGATTGACCGCGCGCTCGTGGATGACCCGCCGATTTTGATCAAAGAGGGCGGACTCATCAAAGAGAGTTTTGACCCGACGCTCGACGAATTGCGCGATGGCGCGGCAGCGAGTCGTGAATGGCTCGCAGAATTGGAAGAACGCGAACGCAAACGCACGGGCATCAAAACTTTGCGCGTGCGGTACAACGAAGTCTTTGGTTTTTTCATCGAAGCGCCGCGACGCGACGCGAAATTGATTCCGAAAGAGTACGAACGCCGCGCGACAATTTCGCACGCGGAGCGGTACGTGACTCAAGAACTCAAAGCGCGCGAACAAAATATCTTGGCAACCCAAGACCGCGTAAAAGATTTGGAATATGAATTGTTTACGCAAATTCGCCGCGAGGTGGCAGCGCACGCCGCGCGTTTGCAATCCGCCGCGCGGATTCTCGCCCAACTCGACGCGCTCGGTTCGCTCGCGCAAGTCGCCGCCAATTACAATTACGTTCAGCCGCTTGTGGACGACGGCGACGCGCTTGAAATTCATCAAGGGCGACATCCGATTGTGGAACGGTTTCTCCGCGAGAATGAAATTTTTGTGCCGAACGACGCGCGCCTCGACCATGAAACGCAGCGCGTTTTGATTCTCACGGGTCCGAACATGTCGGGCAAGAGCGTGTTCATTCGCCAAATCGCGTTGATTGTTTTAATGGCGCAAATCGGCTCGTTCGTCCCCGCGAGTTTCGCGCGCATCGGTTTGACCGACCGCATCTTTACGCGCGTCGGCGCGAGCGATGACATCGCGCAAGGACGCTCAACATTTCTTGTCGAGATGAGCGAGACTAGTCACATTTTGCGTCACGCGACGCCGCGCAGTTTGATTGTTTTGGATGAAGTGGGACGCGGCACGTCAACCTACGACGGCATTTCGCTCGCATGGGCAATCGCCGAAGAACTGCACAATCTCATCGGCGCGAAAACATTGTTCGCCACGCATTACCATGAACTCACGCAGCTAGCAGACGCGCCCGCGATTTTGGAACAGGGCGGCGCGGTGAAAAATTTTACGATGGCGGTGCAGGAACGCGACAACAGCGTGATTTTCTTGCGTCAAGTGATTGAGGGCGGCGCGGAAAAAAGTTTCGGCATTCACGTCGCGCAGTTGGCGGGCTTGCCGCAACGCGTCATCGAACGCGCGAATCAAGTTTTGAGTAAATTGGAGAGTGAGCGAGAAAGAGACGAAGCACGAGAAACGAGAAGCGAAAATGTAGAGAACGTTCGCCGTAGCGTTCAATCTGACGAATCGCAATATGCAATAAGCGATACGCAATTTGCCATTGCGCGCGAAGAAAAAAGTTTGTACGACGCGCGTGTGCAAGCATGGCGCGAGGTATTGCGCGAATTGTCGGACGCGGACATTGCGAACATGACGCCCGTGCAGGCGTTGGTGTTGTTGAATGAGATGCAGGTGCAATTACATGCGATTGGGTAGCAACATGCGATTGGGTAGCAACATGCGATTGGGTAGCAACATGCGATTGGGTAGCAACATGCGATTGGGTAGCAACGGAACGGGTAGGCACAGGCGTAGGCACGACAGGGGTAGACACGGAACCTGGTTCCGTGCCTACCCCTGCGACGAAATGTTTTATGCGCCCGCCAAAATTCGACGTTGAAGGTGATACGCATTTTGTCACGACGATCGTGCGAAATCGTCAACCGCTGTTTGTGAGCCGCGCCCTCGCTCAAATCGTTCTCGATAATTTGCGTCATTATTCGGAAGCATTGAATTATGAACTTGTCGGTTACGTCGTCATGCCCGATCATTTTCACGCGCTCATCTATCCGCGCGCGGTAACGCCCATTTCGAAAATTATGCAGTGTGTCAAAAAGTACGCGGCAAAACAGATTATTGCGACGCTGCGCGCGAATCAAGATTTTCAAATGATACAATTCCCGTCTCACTTGGAATACATTCGCCGCGAGCGCGCAAAATGTCTTGACCGCGAATTTCCAACGTTGGAGAATTTCCTTGTCAAAAAACAGCGAACTGAAAATCATAATTTTGAAATTTGGCAAGAAAGTTTTTACGATTTCAATGTGTTCACAGAAAAAAAGATGAACGAGAAATTGGATTACATGCACAACAATCCCGTTCGGTGGTGCTTGGCAGAATCACCTGCCGATTATCCATTTTCCAGTTTTCGAGAGTGGCATCCTGATGAATGATAAAAATGACATGGCACGGATAGACACGGAGCGCTGGGTAGCAACGGAACGCGAGGCACGGGTAGACACGGAACCAGGTTCCGTGTCTACCCGTGCCGATGCTACCCGTTCCGTCCACATCCTCTCCAAAACCGTCTCGGACCGCATCGCCGCGGGCGAAGTGGTGGAGCGCCCCGCGTCCATCGTCAAAGAGCTTGTCGAAAACGCGATTGACGCGGGGGCGACGACGATTTCGGTGGAAATACGCGAGGGCGGGCTGCAACTGATTCGCGTGGGCGACAATGGCAGCGGCATGACGCGTGACGATGCGGAATTGTCCGTCGAGCGTTTTGCGACGAGCAAAATTTCGAGCGAACGCGATTTGCAAACGGTTCGCACGCTCGGTTTTCGCGGCGAAGCGCTGCCCTCGATTGCGGCGGTATCTCAATTTGAGATGTTGACGCGGGATAAGGGCAATGTGCAAGGGACACGCATTCGCATCGTGGACGAGAGAAAAGAGTTGGATGTCGCGGGCGCGCCGATTGGAACACTGATTACGGCGCGCGAACTTTTTTATAATGTGCCAGCGCGGAAAAAATTCCTCAAAGCGCCCTTGCGCGAAACAGAGCTCGTCACAAAGATTGTTTCGCAATACGCGCTCGCGTATCCGCGCATCGGTTTTCGGCTCGCGGTGGACGGCAAAGATTCGCTGCTTGCGCCGCCGTCGTCGCCGCTCGAACGCATCGGCGCGGTGTGGAGCCGTGAAGCCGCGAGTGAAATGATTGCGGTCGAGTACGAGAGTTTTGATTTGAAAGTGCGCGGCTTTATTTCCAAACCCTCGTTCGCGCGCGCGTCGCGCGATTGGCAGAATTTCTTTGTGAACGGGCGCCCGATTCGTTCGGGGCTTTTGGCGGTGATGTTGGAACGTCCGTATGCGGGACGCCTGCCCGAGAACCGGCATCCGCTCGCGGTGATTCACATTGAATTGGATCCGCAATACGTTGACGTGAATGTGCATCCGCGCAAAGCCGAAGTGCGTTTCTTTCAAGAGCGTTCGATTTACGGCGCGACGCAGCAGGCGGTGGAACATGCGCTCCGCGATTTTCCATTTACGCAAAACGCGGAGGGAATGGAATGGCCCTTTGCAAACGTTCCCGAAAGTTCGTTCGGCGCGTTACGCGAAACGCAAGCGGAATATCGCGCTGGCACATGGCGCGCGCTCGGGCAAATTCACAATACCTATTTGCTAGCGCAAACGCCGGATGGTTTTGTGATTGTTGATCAGCACGCGGCGCAGGAACAAATTTATTTTGAACGGTTGACGGGCGGAGGGCAGGAAACCGCAATTTCCACTCTCCAGTCTCCAGTTATTTCTCTCATGCCCAACGAAGCGTTGCTCGTGAACGCGCATCTGGACGAATATCGCGCGTTGGGGATTGACGTTGAACCGTTCGGCGCGAATACGTTTCGCGTGAGCGCGCTGCCGGATTTTGTGAAATTGTCGGCGCGCGAAGCGTTGGATATTTTGGTGATGGAACACGACAAATATCGCGCGTTGGACGGCGATGCGCTGCGCGATAAATTGGCGTCGAAACTCGCGTGCGGAAGCGCGTTGAAAGCGGGCGACGCGTTGACGTTGGAGCAGCAGCAAAATTTGTTGAATGAACTGCTAGAGATTTATTCGCCCGCGACGTGCCCGCACGGACGCCCGACGTTTGTGTATGTGACGCTGGAAGAACTGGAGCGGAGATTTTTGCGGAGTTAAAAATAAAAACGACGCGCGCGCGTCGTTTTTATTTTTATGCGCGCGCGGCGATTATGGCGCGGCGGCTGGCTGTGTTGTCGGTTTGTTGGGCGGTTGCGCGAATTTTGTGGCGGGCGTTGGCGTAAAGGTTTGGGTTGGCGCCGGACGTTCGGTCAGCGCGCGCGCTTCGGTGGCTTGATGCGATTTGGCGCGCGAATCATTCACCGACATGTCGTAATCGTGCAAACAATGCCAACTGTTGTTCGGGCCAAAATACGCGGTTGAACCGCCAATCCAAAACGGATAATCGCATTGATCGCCAAATTCGGTATCGGCTTCGGCTTTGTTGTAATCGAATTCGTGACCGAGGCCATACGTCGCTTCAAAACAATTATTTTTCGCGCCCGCGCAATAGTTGTTGTAAAACTTTATATAACTGCTGCCGTAACCGCCGTCGCCGTTCGCGTAATAACAGTTGCTCACGCGGCGACAGGTATTGTCGAGCGCCAATACATTGTTCACATGCGTCATGGCGAGCGCGGAACTTTCGCAGCCGTTCGCGTGATAAATATTGTCGAGACCCGTGCAGGCGCGATTGATGCGCGCGAATTTATTGCCGACAATATAATCGCTGCGCGTCTGCATCATCATCACCCCCCAGCCATTGTGATCGCTGAATGTGTTGTCAATAATTTTGTTGCTGTAGCCGCGATAGACATAGACGCCGGTGGTGCCGCCGCTAAAAGTGGAATTTAGAATCGCCGCGTTGGAGGTATTTTTTAAAAGGATGCCGCCGCCGTAACCTTGCGCGCCGCCGATTTCGGGCGTGTACGGACAGCGCGGATACAAACACAGCCATTGATTCAAATCGTTTTCATGGGTCGCGCCCGCGACGCGCACGCCATCCACGACAATATTGTTGCCATTGAGCGTGAGCGCGAATTGCCGCGGCGCGCCTTGAATCAACGCGGTTTTTGCGGTGTCGCCATACAACGTCAAATTGTTGCCTTGAATCGTAAAGGGCGCGTAGGTTTCATTGGGACACAACAACGTGGTGCGCGAAATCACCGTCGGCATTTGGCTGGCGGGCGTGCAAACTTTGGGGCGCGCGGTAAGGCGAATTTCGGCAGAAGGAAAATTGGTGTACGCAGGCACATCGAGCGAAATTTTTTGCGCGACGAATTTGACGGGAATCGGAATAATGACGGCGGGTCGTTCGTCTTCGGTTTCGATGATGGGCGTCGGCGTCGCGGTCGGCGGGCGCGGCGTATAGGTGGCGGTGGGCGTATTGGTGATGACGATGTAATTGGGCGCGAGCGTGTTGGTCGGCGCGGGCGTATTGGTCGGGCGCGGCGTACGCGTCGGCACGGTTGGCGCGACAGTCGGCGTATGCGTCGCGGTGGGCGTCAAAGTGGGCGTGAATGTCGGCGCGGTCAATGTTGCCGCGAGCGCGATGAGCGTTTTATCTTTTGAACCGGCGGCGACGGCGAGCAGCGCCAAGCGCTGCGCGATATAGTCTTGCTGCGACGCGTATTCTTGCGCGAGCGCGATGATGCGTTGCGTCGTTTGCGGGTCGTTCAAACGCGCGAGCCGCTGCTGCGCGAGCGGCACGTTGCGATCCATCGCGTACGCTTCCGCGACCATGATGATATAGTCGTTCTGTTCGGCGGACGAGAGCTGGATGCTTGGTGGCGCGGGCGGCGTCAAAAAAGTTTGCGCCAGAATAAAGCCCCAAGCCAAACCGGCGATGAGCGCGAGCGGCGCCAACCACAAGACGCGGCGGCGGCGCGCGCGGCGTTTCGCGGCGTCGGGGTCCGCGCGTTGAAATTGGTCGAGCGGTAATTGTGACACTGCGCCGATTTTACAACGCCGCGCGCGCGCGGTCAATAATGCCAATGGTCATGCCAAGCCCGCGCTTTTTGTTGCAGCTGCGGCAGCGACCGGATTGGAAACGCGGTGAACAGCCAAACCACAACATCCGTTAACGGAAATCCGTGATAGACATGGGCATTTGCGATATGCTATATTCTCGACGAGCTTGTGTAGAAGCAAAGCATTTGTGGCATTTGCAAAGCGAATGGAATATGCTTGACATCTATTTGTTCATGGGGCAGAGAACATGATTCACTCACAGAATCTTTGGCGAATGGTTGCTGCGCTCACAATCCTCCTTGGCGGAGTCGGAGTTGTTGTCGTGACACAGAGCGCAAATCCGCAGGTCCTTGACGCAGAAGAGTTGGTCGAACAAGCGCAAGCTGCTCCCGCCGCCGTGGGAAACGCGGACCAGGTAGTCTTTACCAAGACCACAACCTTTCAACGCCGCGACCCAGCAGCAGTTGAACCGGCGGACCCGTACCATCTTTCCGTGTTGAATCTCATTTCGGATACGCGCGTCATGGAGCAGTGGCAGCGCGGCGGCGCACAAGGCGAGGGGAGGAGCAAGATTTACGATGCGCGCTCGGGACGAATCATTTACGAGTTTGCGCGCCGCCAAGGACAGACGCGCTTTTTTGATGGACTGGAAGGTTACGTGACTGTTTTCCCTGCGACTCCCGGCAAACCCGCCGAGCAAGCCCCGCCACCTTTCCCGCGTGCGGCGCGTCAGCACGGCCTAAAAATCATCGGCACACGCACGTCGGCGTGGGGAAAACCCGCGTGGATTGTAGAGGGACATGAACAGCCGCCTTCGCAGAAGCAGATTGAGGCAGATGCAACACAGCCATTTTTTGCGCAAGGTCCATTTTTGTCCGATTTGCGTCTCAAAGAGATTGAATATATCTGGCACGTGGACCAAGAAACAAGACAATCCGTTCTCTTTGAACAATGGGGCGTCACGGCGGCGGAGCGGATCCTCTTGCAGCGTATCGAGAAGAGTAAACCCGAACTCTTGACCTTGCAAGAACTGCCGCCCAACTGGGCGGAAATGGAGACAACAGAGGCGCCCATTCGACAGGAAAACATGACGCCTCTGTCCAACATCGTCAAGACTCAAGATCCGGCACAGGTCCTAAAGGCGGCAGGGATCCTCTATCTTTCAGAAAACTCGGCAGGGTTGACCTTGGATTACCATCGCTTTCGCTCTGAACCACAACCCCAAAAAGATTGGCAAAAACAGTGGCGGTTCGACATCGTAGATTCTTCTTCCTATGGACTAGCCGTTGAAAGTCTTTATGTTCCTGCGGAACGGGGGAGTGGGCGCGCGCTGTTCATTGTTCAGGGGGAGGCGGGAGTACTCGTTCCGCTCATGCGTGAGACGCTGCCTGTTTGGACACAGAGCCATCGAATTAATCTAAACATCAATGGACGTCCAATAGATGTATGGATTGCCAGCGGCGGTGTGCTTGCCGCGGTGTCTTCTCAGGTTGTGGCAATGCTCGAGATAGATGGCAAATTCATCTATGTGGTTGGACAGGAGTTGAACGAGAACGAAATCGCTGCTGTGGTCGCTTCGCTTGCCCCAATCCAATGAGCACGACCAGTAGCTCCGAAAGTTTAGATAAACCGAGGTGATTGTATGTTCCGTCTCGCAACAAATTCAAGAATTAGCACACTGCTATTGTTACTCTTTGGCATGGCAATGTTGGGAACAATTCCATCGCCTGCGCTAGCAGCAGCATGCAGCGGTGGCTCAAGGCCAGGCATGCCGCCTCCAACTTATGGCTACCATGACTCGTTCATCACCCTCTCTGGCTTTACTAAAATCTGTTGGACAGGAGAGAACTATGCTCACAAAATCAAAAGTTATGGAGCCGGCTGCTGCCCCTCGACGCCGCTTGACCGTATCCGAGCCAAGACAACCTATTGGGAAGAGATAGATGGAGGAATCTGTAATCAGGTTCGATGGGATGACACAGGATGGAAGCTCAACGTTTACGCCGCCAAAAAGACGACCCCCTACATTCATTGGGAGTGCACAGGCACGGGAAGCCACTCTTATGTTGCTCGAACAACGCATTTCTTTGGCGGAAGTTTCACCGCCGAAACAGCGCACTATTAACCCAATGGCGCGATTCTTTGCGATGGCGACCAGCATAAAAACACACTCTTGGGAACAAGAGTGTGTTTTTTGTGTTACAATCGCCAGCGTTGCCGCCTCTGGTTTGTTTGGAGGAATCCATGCCCAAAAACGAACAACAAGCAATGGAAAATCACCTGCGCGAACTACGCCAACACCTACGCGTCTTGTCACGCGCGCTCGCTCTCATCGGCTCTGACGAGGCGGATGCTGCCGCCTATTTGCGCGGGCTGCTGCAAATCCTCCACGAGGAAATGCGCTATCCCCATGTCGTCATCGGA
>JAJTXZ010000062.1 GCA_021463195.1 Anaerolineae bacterium | reverse complement strand
AAACATTGAAAAACATCTTGTTTTTTGTGTTCTAAACGATATTTTGGCGATTTTTGAGCTTGTTGTGGGAGATTCTTGTGAAATTTTTTCAAACAAAAGGTTTTTCGACAGTTTCGTTGGGCGGCTGGCGCATGATAGAAAAAAGAATTTCTAAATTAGAACATAGGTGCTATAATTGTTGTTGTGAAATTCATCCATTCAAAAAGGAGTAATAAAATGACAACAACGACATTCATGGTAAACAGCGACAAACGTGAAGGTTATCTCGCTATTCCCGAAAGCGGCAAGGGCAATGGAGTATTAGTTTTACATGCTTGGTGGGGTTTGACAGATTTTTTCAAATCAATCTGCGACAACCTTGCAACTCAGGGATACGTTGCATTTGCGCCAGACCTACATCATGGAAAGATTGCAACAACGATTGACGAAGCCAAACACATTCTTGAAACTCGTGACTTTCCCGCAACTCAAGCAACCGCCGAAGCCGCTTTGCACTTTCTACAAAATCATCCTGCTCAAAAGGATAGCGAATTAGCCGCAATGGGTTTTTCAATGGGAGCATCTTTCGTTTTGTTACTTGACTCAATTTATCCTGAAGCCTTCAAAAAATCGGTTCTATTTTATGGCGTCAGCGGAGCAGATTTATCTCAAAGTAAATCAAGGTTTCAATGCCACTACGGAGAAAATGACGATTGGGAGCCATTGGAAAATGTGAAACAAATGAAATCAAGTAACGCAGGAATTTACACTTACCCAAATGCATCCCATTGGTTTTTTGAATCTGATAGACCTGCTCATTACAAAGCAGAAGCCGCTACGTTAGCATGGAAACGCACATTGGAGTTCTTGGAATCTCATCCTAAATAGGAAGGACGTTATATGAAAATGACCAAGACGCAACCAGATTCAGACATCAAGGTATTTCCTGCAACGGCTAAACGCTGGGCGGATATAGAAACTTTATTTGGAGCAAAGGGGGCATACGCTGGTTGCTGGTGTATGTTTTGGCGTTTAGATAGAGCAGATTTCAAGAAAATGAAGGGAGAAGGAACGAAAGCCGTTTTGAAAGGTATGACCACTAACAATGATGTGGCTGGCGTGCTGGCATATTTTGACAATCAGCCGATAGGCTGGTGTTCGGTTAGTCCGAGAAAGGATTATGCCGCTCTTGAACATTCACGAATTCTCAAAAGAATTGATGACAAACCAGTATGGTCAATCGTTTGTTTTTTTGTCTCAAAGCCTTTTCGTAGCAAAGGTGTAATGTCAGAGTTACTACGTGGAGCGGTAAAATACGCCATAGAACAAGGGGCGCAAGTGATAGAAGGCTACCCGATTGACATGCAGACGCATAAATTGATTGGACAAACTCTCAATAGTTATTCAGGTTACATGGGTATTGCTTCTATATTTAGAGCCGCAGGTTTTGTGAAAGTTGCCGACGCTTCTGAAACGCAACTTATTATGCGATATACAGTGACAAAGAAAAAATAAACATCTCGCAAAAAACGCCGCCCAACAAAGCGTGCACCTGACGGGTGGGATTCTGCGGCATTTTCGGGCTTTTTCCTCGCTTCGAGTTTTTCCTGCTCCCAAACAGAATCCACGCCCGCCCACACGCAGGTAACGCAAACCGTTAGCTGGCTTTGCCAATATGAGTTAGGTCTTTTGAAGATAATGAAAAAGTCAGACAATCCTGCAAGATTAATTATTGTTTGTGGGCTGCCAGGTTCAGGAAAGACAACTTTGGCAAAATGCCTTGAAGAACGCCTGAATGCTGTTCGCCTTTCCCCAGACGAATGGATGGACGCGCTTTCCATTAATCTTTATGACAAAGATATGCGAGCAAAGATTGAATCGTTCCAATGGAAACTTTGTCAAAGACTACTCATACTCGGTCTCGTGGTTATCATTGAATGGGGAACATGGGGAAAATCTGAGCGGGACACATTGCGCGAAGGCGCTCGCAGGCTCGGAGCCGCTGTCGAATTGCACTACTTATCTGCGCCACCTGAAATTCTTTTCGAGCGCATTCGACGCCGAAACATGGAGAATCCACCAATCAAACATGAAGATGTTTTGCGATGGGCAGAGATAATTCAAGTTCCAACCGAAGAAGAGATGAGCTTGTTTGATTCCGCTAGTGGATGCCAACAAAATTTGGAAACATTTTATTCATGAAAACGCGACTCAACACAGCGTGCAGCCGGCTGGTGGGATTCTGCGCGTTTGCAGCGCGGCCGTTCGTACGCGCGCAGCGGCCAAGTGTTGAATCTCGACATTCAAGCGGGGCGCGTGGACGCGCGCGTGCAGGGCAGTCGTTCGCAGCCATACAAGGTGTGGATTAAAATCAAACCGCTGCCGCGCCAGTGAAACGTTTGGGCGCGCCGGGCTTTTGGCATGGCAAGCAAGAATTTAGCGCGCGGATGGAACGCGCGTATCGTGAGCTTGCAGACGCCGCGTTGGCATTAACGCGCGCGTAACGAACCTCACATTGGCAAATCAAAGTCGTCATATCGCTGTGTCCGCAAGTCAACGTGTTCTTGGTCAAGCGGTAACCAAATCATGCATCGCGTTTTTGCGCGCGGCGCGTTCGAAAATACATGAGCAATGCGCCAAGCAGAACGCCGATGCTCCCACTGATGGGAGCAACCATGATTGCCAAAAAAATCGCGCCAAGTGACCACAGATCGCGCTGATATTTGGCAAGCCCGGGATGAAATTGATGCAGGTACGCAAACGCAACACTGGCGAGTACGCCCAAGGCGCACCCCAACATTCCACCAATGACAATGCCGAAAAGAATTCGTTGTGTCACAATTCCTCCGCGCAAAACAAAAAAAGCCGAAGCGTCTTTGCCTCGACTCGAATCTCTAATCGCCAGTCTCTAATCTCTAACTATACCTGCACCATACTCTTGCGGACCAGTTCAAGTTGTTCCACCGCGCGTCCCGCGCCAATCGCCACGCATGCAATCGGATTTTCCGCTGGATAGCATGGCACGCCGGTCTCGCGCGTGAGATAGCGGTCGAGATTACGCAGCAGCGCGCCGCCGCCCGTTAACACCATCCCGCGGTCAATAATATCCGCCGCGAGTTCGGGCGGCGTTTTTTCCAGAACCGCGCGCGTCACACCCGCCACCGCCGCCAACGGTTCCGAAATCGCGTCCGAGATTTCGCCCGCGCTTATGCGAATCGTGCGCGGCAAACCCGCCACCTGATCGCGTCCACGCACTTCCATTTGCGTATCTTCTTCAAGCGGCAGCGCAGAACCAATTTGAATTTTGATATCTTCGGCGGTCTGTTCGCCAATCATCAAATTATATTTCTTGCGAATATAATTCGTAATCGCCTCGTCAATTTTCAACCCGGCGACGCGCACCGATGAAGAAACGACAATCCCGTTTACGGAAATGACCGCCGCTTCGGCAGTGCCGCCGCCAATATCAATCACCATATTGCCGGTGGGAGTATGCACGGGCAACCCCGCGCCCATCGCCGCCGCCAGCGGTTCGGGAATCAAATGCGCGATGCGTCCGCCAGCCGCAATCGCCGCGTCATGCACCGCGCGCGATTCCACCGTCGTCACGCCGACCGGCACCGAAATCGCGATTTCCGGTTTGACGCCGACGGACATTTGGAATCGTCCACACACTTTTTGAATAAAGTAGCGGAGCATCGCTTCCGTGACCATATAATCGGCAATGACGCCATCGCGCATCGGACGCATCACCTGAATATTCTCCGGCGTGCGTCCCAACATCGCTTTGGCTTCTTCGCCCAGCGCCACAATTTTATTATCAATGGGAGAAACGGCGACCAACGAGGGTTCTTGCAACACAATACCGCGCCCGCGCACATATACAAGCACGTTCATGGTGCCAAGGTCAATCCCGATTTGACGGACAAAAACTGCCACGATTAGTCCAATAGTGGGTTAGTGCGTTAGTAAGTTAGCGCAATCTATTGCACTATCGAACTATGGCACTATCACACTATTCCTGGGTTCCCCTGCGTCGCCGCCGCGCGACTTTGAGCCGCAGCTCTGCGCGCCGAAACGCTTGCTCGAGAAGCGCGGCTTGCGCCACATCCGCGCCCGTATGTTGTTTTTGCGTCATCAGTTCTTGCGCGCGCTTGCGCGCGGCGTCGGCGCGTTGTTCGTCAATTTCATCCGCGCTTTCGGCGACATCCGCCAGCACAATGATTTTGTCCGGGCGCACTTCCATAAACCCGCCGCCGATGGCGAACGCATAATCGGCATTCCCCTTGCGATAATGCAATTCGCCAATCGCCAGCGCTGTGAGCAGTGGCTCGTGTTTGGGCAAAATCCCCAACACGCCGTCCACGCCGGGCGCGCTGACATAATCTACCTCTTCGCTGATGACAACGCGTTCAATGGTTACAATATCAAGATGAATGGACATGGGTAGCAGGTAGCAGGTAACAGATAGCAAGAATGCCTTGCGATTTGACCCTTGCTACTTTTCGCCTTGCTCTTTTTTCAACTCTGCCTCGTACTCGGCGCGCACTTCGTCAATGTCGCCGCGCATGTAGAAATACGGTTCAGGCACATCGTCAAGTTGTCCGTCGAGAATCATGCGAAAACCGCGCACCGTCTCGGCGATGGGAACATATTTGCCGGGGCGTCCGGTGAATTGTTCCGCCACACGCATCGGCTGCGAGAGAAAGCGTTCAATCTTGCGCGCGCGCGCGACAGTCAACTTGTCGTCTTCGCTCAATTCTTCCACGCCGAGAATCGCGATAATGTCTTGCAAATCTTTGTAACGCTGCAAGACGCGCTGCACATCGCGCGCGGTGCGATAATGTTCTTCGCCGACGACGAGCGGATCAAGAATGCGCGAAGTCGAAGCGAGCGGATCAACGGCGGGGAACAATGCTTTTTCCGCAATCGAGCGTTCGAGCGAAATCGTCGCGTCGAGATGGGCGAACGTCGCGACCGGCGCGGGGTCAGAATAATCATCCGCCGGCACATAAAT
The DNA here is from genome assembly GCA_021463195.1 of Anaerolineae bacterium. Classification (GTDB taxonomy): domain Bacteria; phylum Chloroflexota; class Anaerolineae; order UBA4142; family SHND01; genus SHND01. The sequence continues at coordinate 22,706 of JAJTXZ010000062.1, read as the reverse complement.
CGCCTGCATCGAAGTAATCGAGCCGCGCTTGGTGGAGGTGATGCGTTCCTGCAATTCACCCATTTCCTGCGCGAGCGTCGGCTGATAACCGACCGCGCTCGGCATACGGCCGAGCAGCGCCGATACTTCCGAGCCGCTCATAACGAAACGGAAAATATTGTCAATGAACAGCAGCACATCGCGTCCTTCGTCGCGGAAATATTCCGCCATGGTTAAACCCGTTAATGCGACACGCAAGCGCACGCCCGGCGGCTCATTCATCTGACCAAATACCATCACGACGTTGTTGATGACGCCCGACTCTTTCATTTCGAGCCAAAGGTCATTGCCCTCGCGTGAGCGTTCGCCGACGCCGCAGAAAACGGAAAAACCGGAATGCTCGGTGGCGACGGAACGAATGAGCTCTTGAATAATAACCGTCTTGCCCACGCCCGCGCCGCCAAAGACGCCGATTTTGCCGCCTTTGGTGAACGGCGCAATCAGGTCAACCACCTTCATGCCCGTTTCAAAAAATTGCGGCGTCGTCACCTGATCTTCAAACGCCGGCGCGTGCCGATGAATCGGCATATACTGTTCCGCTTTGACCGCTTCGCCATAATCAATCGTATTGCCGATAACGTCAAAAATACGTCCGAGCGTGACCGGTCCGACCGGTACCGCAATCGGCGCGCCCGTATCACGCGCTTCCATGCCGCGCCGAATGCCGTCCGTCGTATCCATGACGACACAGCGCACGCGGTCGCCGCCCAACTGTTGCTGCACTTCGGCGATGACTGTAACGCCCTCGCGGTCCACTTCCACCGCGCTGTAAATCTCGGGCTGTTGCTCCGGCGGAAATTCAATATCCACCACCGCGCCGGTGACCTGAACGATGCGTCCGATGTTTCCTTTTGCCATAATGATTGATAGAGTTAGTGATTAGTTATTAGCGCGTTCATATTCGCGTAATGCCACATGGCTAATAACCAATGACTAGCGCCTGAGATGTTATTTTGCTTGTCGCAGCGCTTCGGCGCCGCCAACAATATCGAGAATTTCTTTGGTAATGGATGCTTGACGCACTTTGTTGCGCAAGAGCGTTAAACTTTCAATCAATTCTTTAGCGTTATCGGTTGCGTTACGCATTGCCATCATGCGCGCGGCTTGTTCAGACGCAATCGCTTCAAGCAACGCTTGATAAACTTGAACTTCGACAAAACGCGGCAGCACTTGGTCCAAAACTTGTTCCGCGTTCGGTTCGTACAAATAGACCTGCGGCGGCCCCTCGCGTTTGATTTCGGCTTGCTCAATGGGTAAAACGCGGCGCAGCGTCGGCGTCTGACGCAGCACGTTCCCAAAATTGGTGTACGCCAAATACACTTGGTCCGCGTTGCCGTGCAAAAATTCATCCAACGCCGCGCGCGCCAACGCGCTGACCTGCACGATTTCGGGACGCGTGCCCATTTCGCTAAAATCGGCGACCACGTGTTTGCCAAACCGACGCATCAAATCGCGCCCGCGCTTGCCCACCGTAATAAAGCGCAGCGTTTTGCCCTGCTTTTCCAACGGAGCGCAAAAATCGAGCGCCTTGCGAATGATATTGACATTATAGGCGCCTGCCAGCCCGCGGTCCGCCGTGAACAACACCACCGCAATCGCCTTGACCTCGGAGCGTTCTTCCAATAAAGGATGCAACAATTTACTGCGCCCGGGTTCCGTCGCGACGTATTGCATCACCTCACGCGCCTTTTCCGAAAAGTTGCGACTGGCAAGTGTCGCCTGCTGCGCGCGGCGCATTTCCGCCGCGGCAATCATTTCCATCGCGCGCGTGACCTGGGAGATATTTTTGACACTGCGGATACGTTGACGAATTTGACGTAAGGTAGCCATTTCAGATTTTGGATGTATGATTTTGGATTTATGATTTTGGATGCGCGATTTTCCACTGAAAAAAAATCATACGTTAGCCATCGCAAATCATAAATCAGAAAGCCGCTTTAGGGATTCAACAACTTGAACTCGCCGGTTTCGCTCGGCGGACTGAGCGGAATCAAATTACCATCTTGTCGCAAGACCGCTTGCACACTCCAGTGTACGAGATAATCCTGACTCGAAACATTGCCCGCCAATGCGTCGGCGGTTGCCATCAAGCCGTCATAATTGGGCGCGGGTGGACGGCGATTTACTGTAAAGCGCAGCGGCCCTCCCTGCACTGTTGAATTACAAGAATCTTGGACCAGATATATTTCTTGGCCATAATGTTCTTGCTGCGGATCAACCAGACTTTTGACTTGGAGCGTCAGCGCGTAACATTCATCCGCCTGCAAATCACCGACCGGCTCCCACACGAAAACAAAATCGTCGCGCCGCGCGGTAAAGGTCGCGCCGTTCGCGGGTTCCACCAAAACCGGTGGCTCAAAGCGAAGCGCGATTTCCGTCGCCGTCGGCAAAGCGGTCGGTTCACGCGTAACCGGCGCGCGCGTATTCGTCGCCGTCGGCGCGGGCGTGGTCGGCAGCGGCGTATTCGTTGGCGGCAGCGGCGTAATCGTCGGCGCGGTTGTCGGCGTCGGCGGCAGCGCGGTATTGGTCGGCGCTTGCGTCGGCTTGGGAATTTCTGTCGGGATTGCGGTCGGCGGCACAGCAACGGTTGGCGCGGGCGTCGGTGTGCTGGCGCAGCCGGCAATCAGAAAAATCATTGCGACGAGAATGAGTTTTGTTTTCATATTAAGGTTGGAATTCAAATTCAAGGGTTGCGCTGTTCGGACTTGCCGGCGTGGTGTTGTAATGCACGCCATCCGCCGCGCGTCCTAAATTTCTCACGACGCGCGCCTGCCAAGTCATTTTCAACTGTTTCACTTCTGGCGCGAGCGCGAGCGTTTGCGCCAGCATCGTGCCATAATTGGGTGAATTGGTAAATTTGCCGCGATACAACACAAAAGATAATTCTTTGCCCGCGGGGCCCGCGTCGCCGCAATTTTCAAGATCCACAAAATCGTCGCCGCGATTGCCCGCTTGGAGATTCGGCACTGCCAATTCGACGTGCAGCAGATAACATTCGTTCGGCTCGAGTTTGCCTACAGACGCGTACGTAAATTTAATGTCATTGCCGTCTTGAACTATTGTCGGCGCTTGCGGCGCCAACAACATCGGCGCAGCCAAACGCGTTAACGGCTGGGCGCTAGTCGTCGCGCGCGGCGCCACCGTTGGCTCGGACGTTATCGTCGGCGCGCTAGTCGGAGCTGCGATGGCTGCTGTCGGCAATAATGTGGGCAGCGGCACAATCGTCGCAAGCGTTACAGGTTCAGGCGTCATTGGCGGGACCGTCGGCGCGGGCTGATTTGAACATGCTGTCGCAATCAGCAGTGTCGCGAGAATGATCCAACGTCTCATACCTTGTACGCGCCTCGTCTCCCCCTAACGGAAAAAAGTATTTTGCAATGATGCGCTCGCCGCGCTGATTGGTTCGACTTGCGGATGCACCGGGTCGCCTGCGTCAAGTAATTTCACTACACTGACATTCCAGCGCATGATGTATTGAGGCGTTGGCGGAATGACGCTGTCTGCCGCGACTAGAATCGTGCCGTAATTCGGTTCATCGCGAAAACGCGCGGGCTTGACATTGAAACGCAGCGCGCTGCCCGCGGCGGATTGATCGCCGCACAAACCGATCCAATAATCGCCGACGCCCCCCGGTCCATTCGGATTGCCCAACGTCATTTCGATGCGATAACATTGGTCAGGCGCCAAGGGCCCCACCGAAATAAAATCAAACTTGAGTGTATCGCCATCGCGAAAGGCGATGTCCTCTGGCGAAACGGCTTGCGGCGCAGCGAATGCGGTGGGTACGGTGGACTGTGTGGCTTGAACAGGCGCTTCCTCTGTGGAAACGGCGGCAGTCGGCGCAGTCGCGGCGCGCGTTGGCGGCGGCGGCGGTGTCGCTGTAATGAACGTCGCGGTCACAGTTTCGGTAACTTGCGCGGTCAGAGTTGGCATCGGCGTGATGGTGGCTTGAACGGTGTTGGTTGGCGCCAGGGTCGGTTGACTCGTTGCCGTGACAATGACGACAATCACCGGCTCGGTTGGTTGAATTGACAGCGTGGGAACTGCGGGTCGCTGTTGGCAACCCAAGAGAGCCATGACCATGACGCTGACCGCGCCGACTAGACTGAAAAGATTTACGCGACTTGGCATTTTATCATTACCGCAAAATCAGTGAACTAGTATTTGGCTTGATGAAATCGCGGGTCGTCCGCATTATTGCACCGATAGTTCGATGGTAAAAGTAGGCGACTGCGGACCGCATACTGTAATTGTGCCGAGCGGCGGCTGCGTATCGTCCCCTGCGTCGTTAAACTCGCCGCTCGCCATAATGACTTCGACGAACCAGCTCGCTGTCGCGTCATCGCCCTGCGTCAAACCATAGGTCGCCTGTTGACTTAGAATCGCGACTTGTTCCTTGAGATACGCGTTGTGCGAAATATACAACGATTGGCTGTTACGCGGCGTGGAAATATTGATTCGATATCCAATCTTGGGGTCCATTTCATACGATGCAATCGGGTCCCATTTGAATTGGATGGTTTTGCCTGCGCCAGAGCCCGCCTTGGCTTCGCGTTTGGCGCCGTTTTCGGGAAAGGTCAAATTAGTTACTTGGTATGCCTGTCCGCAGCTCGGCGCGGATGTGGCGGTGGGCGGTTCAGCGGTGGGCGGTTCCGGCGGCGCGGTCGGTTGCGGCGACACAGCTGGTTGCGTCGGCCGCGTATTCTGCGGCGCGGGTGGCTTGGTGGGCGGAACCTCTGTAGCTACCGGCGCGCTCACGGCGTTGGTTGGCACAAGCGTAATCGTCGCCGGCGGCGGCGTCGTCGTGACCGGGTAATAAATAATCCACGGCGTTTGTGTTGACTCGACCTGCGCGACGCGCGTGCGCGTTGGCGTCGTCTCGCCGCCGCAAGCCACGACGCTCGTCAGTGTCATTGCCGCGAGACCTGCCAGAATTATAAATTTTTTAACGTTCACGGATAAAGAAAAACCTTGCGCGCAGCGCGAAAATTGACGCTGGCGCGCGCTTTCGGATTTTGGTTGTTCAAACATGCGTATCTTTATAAATCCAAAATCCGAAATCTGCAATCTCAATAATTTCCCGTCCGCTTGAAATCGGTGAGCGCATTTTTGAGCGCGGTCTCGGTTTCACCCGCGATATCTTTGCTTTCTCCGATTTTGCGTCCGACATCGGGATGCGACGCGTCCATAAAGCGCAAGAACGCCGCTTCAAACGCGCGCACCTTGTCAACGGGAACGTCATCCAAATATCCGTTTGTGGCGGCGTACAAAATCATGACCTGATTCGCCAGTGAAACCGGTTGATATTGCGGCTGTTTCAAAAGTTCGGTCATGCGCTGCCCGCGCTCCAGTTGGTCGCGCGTCGCTTTGTCGAGCGAAGAACCGAATTGGGCGAACGCGGCGAGCGAGCGATATTGCGCGAGATCGAGTTTCAAACGACCCGCGACTTTTTTCATCGCTTTGGTTTGCGCGTTTGAACCGACGCGCGATACCGAAATTCCTACGTCCAATGCGGGACGGATGCCCGCATAGAACAGGTCCGATTGCAAATAAATCTGACCGTCGGTGATAGAAATGACGTTGGTGGGAATGTACGCGGATACGTCGCCGGCTTGGGTTTCAATAATCGGCAGCGATGTGAGCGAGCCGCCGCCGAGTTCGCTGTTCATACGCGCGGAGCGTTCCAGCAAGCGCGAATGAAGATAGAAAATATCGCCGGGGTACGCTTCGCGTCCGGGCGGGCGGCGCAGCAGCAAAGAGATTTGGCGGTACGCCCACGCGTGTTTCGACAGGTCATCATAAATGATGAGCGCGTCGCGCACCATTTTGCCGCCGACCATGACGCCGTTTTCCATCACTTCTTCGCCCATCGCGGTCCCCGCATAGGGAGCGAGATATTGCAAAGGCGCGGGATCGGAAGCCGAAGCGCTAATGACGGTGGTATATTCCATCGCGCCATATTTTTCCAACGTCGCGACGACCTGCGCGATGGTGGACTGTTTTTGTCCGATGGCGACATAAATGCAGACCATATCCTGCCCGCGTTGATTGATGATGGTATCGAGGCAGAGGGCGGTCTTGCCGGTCTGGCGGTCGCCGATAATCAATTCGCGCTGACCGCGCCCAATCGGAATCATGGCGTCAATCGCTTTGATGCCGGTTTGCACCGGCGATTTCACCGGCTGGCGCTGCACGACGCCGGGGGCGATGCGTTCGACCGGACGAAATAGGGTCGAATCAATCGGGCCTTTGCCGTCAATCGGTTGACCGACGGCGTTAACCACGCGCCCGATGAGTCCCGCGCCGACGGGGACCGAGGCGAGTCGCCCCGTGCTACGCACGAGGTCGCCTTCCTCAAGGGCTTCATAGTCGCCCATAATCACCACGCCGACGTTATTGTCCTCGAGATTCAACGCTAACGCGAGGACACCGTTTTTTGGAAATTCGACCAGCTCGCCTGCCATGACATTGGACAAACCGGACACACGCGCAATGCCGTCGCCGATTTCGATGATTTGCCCAACATCCATTTTTTGGACGGGCGCTTCAAAGGATTCGAGCTGTCGTTTAATTTGTTCGGTAATCTCTACTGCATTCAGAGCCATGATAATTCGATGGACCAAGGTCAATGCGTCGTGAATAATCGAAGCTTGGATTCACGCGGCATTGCGCAATGTTCATTCTATCGCGCTGTCTCCAATTTTTGTTTCATCATCGCCAATTTGCCCGAAACGCTGCCGTCAATGACGACATCGCCGATGCGGACAATGACGCCGCCCAGAATCGCGGGGTCGAGACGATACTCGAAATCGAGTTGCGCGCCGAATTGCGCGCGCAGTTTGGCTTCCAACATATCCTTTTCCGCGTCGGTCAACTCGATCGCGGAAGTAATCGCGCCCAACGCGCCCGGCGTTCCGCGCGCGACCAAGCGGTCAAATTCGCTGACGACATTTGGCAGCAAGTGCATTTGATTCTTGCTGGCGAGCAGTAGCGCCAGATTACGGACTTCGGGGTCTGCCTGCGCGGGAACCAGTCCGTTGATCAACGCTTTTTTGCTTTCAAAAGATTCAGCGGCGTTATCGAGGCGCGTCAACAAATTGCTTTTGGCGACCGCGCTCGCGAGCGCGCGCAAATCGCGCGTATATTTTTCGACGGCTTTTTCAAAAAGCGCGCGGGCGTACGTTGGGGCAAGGGCTGCGTCTGCCATATTACGCTCCCGCTTTGACGCCGAAATCCATTTCGTTCAGGAAATTTTCGACGAGCTGCCGTGATTTTTTGTCGTCCAAATTCGCGCCAATGACGCGCTGCGCGCCCAGCACCGATAGATCCACCACTTGTTGGCGCAATTCTGACACCATTTGTTTGCGTTCGTAATCCAATTCGCCGCGCGCGGCTTCTTTGATTTTTTGCGCTTCTTCTTGCGCTTCCGCCAAAATGCGTTGTCGTTCTTTTTCGGCGGCTTGCTGCGCGGACGCGGCGGCGGTTTGCGCTTCGCGGCGCGCGTCGTCCAGCTTGCGTTCAAAATCTTTTTGCTGATTCGCCGCGTCCGCTTGCACTTTTTCCGCGTACGCGAGCGATTCCTGAATCTTTTGCTTGCGCGTGGCGAGCATGTTCAACACAGGTTTATAGACCAGCAACCGTAAGATGAACAGAATCAGGATAAAGTTGATGAGCTGCGCCAACAACCATGACACATTCACCCCAAGTTTTTCCATGACGGTCTCCCTTATTTCCTTTATATGCCGCTTAGAAAATCTTGAAGCCGATAAGCAGCGAAATGACCAAGCCGAAAATCGCCAACGCTTCGGCGAACACAATGCCAATGAACATGGTGGTGGTCAATGTGCCGGCAGCTTCGGGGTTGCGCCCCATTGCTTGCAGCGCGCCGGAAGCAATCAAACCGATACCGATACCGGGACCGATGGCGGCGATACCAATTGCGAAAGCGGCGGCGATGAGTCGGGCTCCTTCTGCGTCCATAAGAATCCTCCGTGAGATGATTAAAGATTTTTGATTTCCGATTTCAGACGCGCTGGCGGCGTTTTGTCGTCCGCAATCTGAAATCCGACCTCTGAAATTTTAATGGTGCGCTTCGCCCTCGTGACCGCCGCCGCCATGTTCGGCAGTGGCGATACGCATAAAGGCGGCGGTCAAGACCGCGAAAACGAATGCCTGAATAAACGCGACAAAAAATTCCAAGCCATAAAAGGGGAGCGGCAAAATCGCGAACAGAAATGCCATGATGAGCAGAATGACTTCGCCCGCGAAAATATTGCCGAACAGACGAAAGGTGAACGAGACGATTTTGAAAATCTCGCTGATGAGTTCGACGATTCCGACAAAGACATCAATGAGACCAAAGGCAATGTCGCCCTTGAGCAAACGTCCGAAACTGAAAAAGCGCGTCCAGTATTTCAGCCCTTGCTTTTGCATCCCGTACACCTGCGTCATAAAGACCGAGATGAGCGCGAGCGCGAGCGGCATATTGATATCGGATGATGGCGCGCGCAGAATTGGCACAAACGCGGCATGTGGTTCTTCCGCGATGCCCTTGGCGATTTGCGCTTTGGTATACAAATCATACGTTTCGACAAACGACGGCGCATCCCCCAGCACAAAAATGCCGGACGGGTCGCAGGCGTGCGTCGTTTCATTCTGGAAACAGACCTGTCCGTTTTGGACATCGGTATGCGTTTCCGCGCCGACTTTGATGAAACCAATCGAACCGGCGCCCGGAATCAAACCAAAATAATTGGAAAGCAAGACGAGCAAAAAGATGGTCGCCGTAATCGAAAAGAATTTCGCCCACATGGGCCCGGCGATACTCTCAAACAATCCAATCAGTTGCTCGATAATCGTCTCCATCACGTTCTGCATTCCGCTCGGCACCAACTCCATCTTGCGCGTCGAAAAGAACGCAAAGGCGACAAGTAAAATAAACACCAAGACCATTGTCAAAATGGTTGGTGTCACAGGAAACGAACCGAGTTCAAAAATCACTTCGGGCGCCACAGCAACCGAAGCGCGCACCGCTTGGGTGGTAAAGGGGAAAAAGAGCTTGATGACCACGCCTACGGCAAACAACGCAATGATGGCAATCCACAATTTTGGATTTTTTAGCACTGGTCTCCTCCGACCTGTTGTGGGTTAGGTTGCTGCGCTTCGATCCGCGCATACGTAGCTGCGACACTTTGAGCAAGCGTAAAAATGCCGAGTCCGAAACCTAAAAGCATCATGAACAAAGTAATAAGCGGCGAAGTATGTAATAGGCGGTCCAATAACACTCCGCCCAATACGGGCAGCGCCGTTAACGCCAACAGCGTCACCGCAAGGTGTCCTATCAAACGCCAATCAATGGAAACTGGACCGAACATATTGCGCCTTTTATCCAACCCGCTTTGCGCGGACACAAAAGCGCGCGCTCTACGCGCGCACAATTTACGCGCACGACTTTGTGCAATGCGGCACAATTATATGCAAATCAAGACACAATGCAAAAATGAACTGAAAAATCTCCAGCCTAAAATTCCTTATGCGCCTTTGGATTGAAGATACTGCGCCAATTCGACGCGCCCAATGACGCCTGTAATATTGCCTTCCTGCGTCACCGCCAAATGTTCGCGTTCGTCCTGCGCCAAAAGTTGCAGCGCGCGCAGCGCCGACGCGCTAGCGGGAATGGACGATTCCGGCGCAAACGGTTGCATTGCTTGCCGCACGCGTCGCGTCTCCCATTCGACGCGTGGAATCTGGCGCAACTGTTCCAGCGCAATCATGCCAACAATAACGCCCTTTAAATCTATCACTAACGCGGGCGATTTTAACCAATACGCAAAAGCCGTCGCCAATTCGCGCAAGTTCAAACCTTCGCTAATGCGCGGCAGCGTCGCGCGCATCAATTCGCCGACAGTGACTTGAGTCAATAATTCGCGCGCCAAAAACGATTCGTATGCTTCATTCGCCGCGCGCCACAAAAACCACGCCATGAGAAACGACCATATTCCGCCGTACTCGCCGCGCCAAAGCAGATACGCGCCGCCCGTCGCGAGCAACAGCGCCACCAACCTTCCGCTCTGCATGCCCCAATACGTGGCGCGGCGCTGATCTTTAAGCAAAGCCCATACGCCCGCGCGCAACACGCGTCCGCCATCGAGCGGAAAGCCCGGCAGCAGATTAAACAGCGCCAAGAGCAAATTGGTTTGCGCGAGATAAAACGCCAACACCGCAAGATAGAGCGCCGCGCGCTGCAACGACATTTGATAAAATAGGCCCAAGCCATCTAACGCTTGTAGCCAAATCCACAGCGCGCCCATCAGCACACCCAGCGTGAACGAAATCAGCGGCCCCACAATCGCAATCAAAAATTCAGTCGCGGGCGAATCGGGTTCATCGGCGATTTGCGCCACTCCGCCAAAAATGAAAAGCGTGATGCCCAAGACCGGCACGCCGCGCCAGCGCGCCATAAACGCGTGCGCCAATTCATGCGCCACCACACTCGCAAACAACAACAGACTGGCAACGACGGCAAGCGCGAGAGCTTCCCAAATCACGCCGCCGCGCGCGCGGCTACCCAACGCGGGCGGAAACACAAAAAAGCCGAGTTGATAAACCAATAGCAAAAATATCGCAATCCAACTCGCGTCAATCCGCAGCGGAATGCCGGAAATTTTTCCAATGTTCCACGCGCGCAGAGAAAACATAAGCGACTGAAATAAAACGCGCGGGGTGAATTGCCCCGCGCGTAAATTGAAAATCCTTAACGATTGCAGCGCCCCGGCGTCCTGCCTTGCAAGATACCGACCGGGTTGCGATGCACCCCATTCACAATAATTTCAAAATGGAGATGCGGCCCCGTCGAACGTCCCGTCGTGCCGATGCGTCCGATGAGCTGACCCTTTTGCACCGATTGCCCCGCCTGCGCGACGAACGCGCTCAAATGCGCGTAACGCGTCAGCGTGCCGTTGCCGTGATTAACCAAAATCATGTTACCGTAACCGGTATTGTCCCAACCGACAAATTCGACAAACCCCGCATCGGCGGCAGTGACCGCTGTTCCCTGTGAATTGGCGAGATCGAGCCCGGGATGCCGCCCCCAAAAATATTGACTGATGCACGCAGAGGTGGGCCATTGCAAATTTGCCGTGCCTTTGAGCGCGTTGCCGGGCGCCGTAATATTCCCGCGCGTAATTTGGCGCGCCACAATCGGCTTGCTGCCGCCGGGCACCATAATCCAACCGCCCACCGCCAATATCGGCGGCGCGGATTTAAAATCGTGAATGGATTGATTGAACGGGTCGTTAAAGATGGCATCGGCTTGCGCTTTGAAACGCGCGGCAATGGTTTGAATGGTTTCGCCTTTGGCGACTTGATGAAGCACTCCGCTGACGGGTGGAATATATAACGGTTGGCCCACAGTCAGCGCGTCGGGATTTTCTTCCAACTTGGCATTCGCCCAGATGACGGAATCGGGAGTTACGCCAAAACGCGCCGCAATAACGCTCACGTTGTCGCCCGGCTGGACCACATAGGTCGTCACCTCAAGCCGGTCCTTTTTGGGTTTGCTTGTGTACGGCACTGTCACTATCTTTAGATCGCCGGACGCGTCCGGTTGAGCCATATTCACATCAGGCATATCCATGCTCGGCTCGGTTGGCTGATTGTACGTGCGCGGCTGCTGCGCGGCTTGCAGCTGCAAGCCGCTGAGCAGCAAGCCAATCAACACCAGCGCAATCACGCCCAAATGCGCGGTCAAGCGCGTCACAAGCGAAACATTATTGCGCTGCGCCGCGCGAAATTCTTGGATGCGTTCATCTACGCGCATTGAAAGCGCGCGCACGCGAATTTGCAATGATTTTGTCGGGTCTTGCATAAAATCGTTATTTCAAAAAAAACGCGAATTAAAAATCGCCGCGATTTAAACTCTGCAAGAAATCGCGATTGCTGCGCGTTTTCGCCATCCGTTCCACGACCAGCTCGATCTCTTCGGGCCCGCCGCCCATTTGCGACAACATCCGACGCAGCGTCCACACGCGCGGCAGCAAATCCGCTTCGATGAGCAATTCTTCGCGCCGCGTGCTGCTGCGTTCCCAATCAATCGCGGGATAGATGCGGCGGTCAGCGAGTTTGCGATTCAAATGCGCTTCCATATTGCCGGTGCCTTTGAACTCTTCATAAATCAAATCGTCCATACGGCTGCCGGTATCCACCAGACATGTAGCAATAATAGTCAAACTTCCGCCCTCTTCCAAATTACGCGCCGCGCCAAAAAAGCGCTTGGGCGGATACAACGCGGCGGGATCAAAGCCGCCAGTCAAGGTGCGTCCGCTCGGCGGCACAACCAGATTATACGCGCGCGCGAGGCGAGTGATCGAATCGAGCATAATGACCACATCCTTGTCGCCTTCGACCAACCGTTTCGCGCGCTGCAACGCCATCTCGGCGACGCGGGTCTGATTTTCAATTTCGGCGTCAAAAGTCGAAGCAAACACTTCGGCATCCACCGAACGATCTACATCGGTCACTTCTTCGGGGCGTTCGCCAATCAGCACAATCATCAAATGCGCTTCGGGATAATTTTCTGAAATCGCGTTCGCGATTTGTTTCAACAAAGTCGTCTTGCCCGCTTTGGGCGGCGAAACAATCAAACCGCGCTGTCCTTTGCCGATGGGCGCGAGTAAATCTAAAACGCGCGTCGCCAAAATATTTTGTTTCGTTTCCAATTTAAATTGAACGTTAGGAAAAATCGGAGTCAGTTTATCAAAGTCGGGTCGCTGTTTTGCGGATTCGGGGTCAATGCCGTTAACGGCTTCGACGCGCAAAAGGCCGTAATACTTTTCCGTGTCTTTGGGCGGGCGCACCTGCCCGATGACCATATCGCCCGTCCGCAGCCCAAAACGTCGGATTTGCGATTGTGAAACATACACGTCTTCGTCGCCGGGCAGCAAATGGTCGGAACGCAAAAAGCCAATTCCATCTTGGACAATTTCGAGAACGCCGCCGCCAAAAATAAGTCCTTCGCGTTCGGCTTTGGCGCGCAAGAGCCGAAAAATAAGATCGCTCTTTTTTAATTTAGACGAACCGGTGAGATTTTGTTCTTTGGCGAGTTCGCGCAATTCCGCAAGCGAATTGCTGTCCAACGAAGCATAATTGATATGATCGTTGACAATAACATCAGGAGTGCGAGGCATGTGTTTTTGGTTCCTTATCCGTTACGCTCGACGCGCGCAGGGGCATTTGCCAAGAGCATAATCCGTGAATATTTCGGGATTTCAATCAGCTATCACAGCGCGAGGTCTCGCGTGAACGCGTATGGGGCTATAACAAAGCGTCAGATCGCAAGCACGCGCAAATCGAATCAAACATTGGCGTGCTTGGATGGACGTATCCTATACAGTTGAGGTCTGACCGGCGGTCAGCAAAATATAAATTACGGCTCAAACGCAATACACTACTTTATGGGTTAAGGTCGGTGTGTGGGGCAAATACGAGAATGGTGAGGTCCAACACGCAAGTCGGTTCGTCGAGTGGGCGACAAACCACGAACGCCAAAAAGTATAACAGTTTTTGATAAAAGCGTCAATTTGAATCTAGAGCGAATTCCTGTTTGGTCTAGGGAAAAAGACCTTTCGGGTTTCCGAAAACCCGAAAGGTCTTGCCCCACAAACGAATTAGGAATTCGCTCTAAATCAAATCGGAAACTGGTCTAGGCGCGCGCAAGGCGCCGCGCGCTTTCTAGTCGCGCGGCGCCTTTGCAATACCCGATTTTATCCTTGCCGCTCGCGCTCTGCCAAACGCTCCCGCTGTTCATGCAAAATTTGCGCGAGTTTTTCCGAACGATGCACCGCTTGAATCCGCCGCATCGTTCCGCTCGCCGAACGCATCGCCAACGATTCAGTCGTCGCGCCGCCGGAAAAATATTGCACCCCGCGCAAAAGTTCACCGCCCGTGATGCCCGTCGCGGCAAAAAACACATTGTCGCTCTTGACCAATTCGGCGCTGGTAAAAACCTTGTTGGTGTCATAACCCAACGACTCGGCGTGCTGTTTTTCTTTTTCATCACGCGGATAAAGCCGCGCTTGAATCTCGCCGCGCAAACATTTGAGCGCGCCGGCTGTCACCACCGCTTCGGGCGCGCCGCCTGCGCCCATCACCACATCCACGCCCGTGTCAGGCAAACACGCCGCAATGCTCGGCGCCACATCGCCATCCGTAATCAACTTTAAGCGTGAACCAGTCGCGCGAATTTCGGCGATCAACTGTTCATGGCGCGGACGGTCAAGCACCACCACGACCAACTCGGTAACGCTCTTGCCTTTGACACGCGCAATCGCGTTCAGATTCTCCGCGACCGGCGCGTTCAAATCAATCACGCCTGCCGCGTCCGGTCCGACCGCCAATTTATCCATATATACAATCGGTCCCGGAAAAAACATCGAGCCGCGTTCCGCCAACGCGACAACCGCCAACGCATTGGGCAAACCCAACGCTAACGGACGCGTGCCGTCAATCGGGTCCACCGCGAGGTCGCATTTTGGGACCGCGCGTCCACTGTTGTAATTGCCGATGCGTTCGCCATTAAACAACATCGGCGCTTTATCTTTTTCACCTTCGCCAATCACAATCACGCCATCCATTTCGATGGTGTTGAGCATTAGCCGCATCGCATCCACAGCGGCTTTATCCGCGTCATTCTTGCGATTACGGCCCATCCACGGCGCGGCGGCGAGCGCCGCCGATTCGGTGACGCGCACAAGTTCCAAGCCAATATTTCGGTCAGGCGCGATAGACATCATTGTCCTCCTCGATAATGTGCGACAAATTTAAAATTTGTCATGCCAACTTGCCCATTTTCATTGACTGCGAACGAGCCAACGGCGCATGGACAACTCTTTTGACGCTTCCAACTTTTAAAAACAAGCGCGCGAATTCATGCGACCATCATAAATCAGAATTCCGAAATCATCAATCACAGCGCTTGCGCAACAAGACGTTGCGCGCAATCAAGCCGCGCGCGAGTCAACCGTTTTGAGAAAGCTGCGCCGCGCCAAAATATAAAGCGCGCCCGCCTCAAAGCAAACGCCAATGCCATACGCAAGCGCCAAACCCGACGCGCCATACATTTCGCGCCACCACAACATCAAGCCAATTCGCAGCGCCATTCCCGCCAACGCCACAAACATCGGCGTCTTGGAATTGCGCTGCGCGTAAAACGAACGCGCGACCAACTCTAAAACCGCTTCGCCCACAATCGCCAGCGCGTAAAATCGCAGCGCCGGCGCGACGAGCGCGGTCGAACTCGCGTCAAACGCGCCGCGTTCCAACACCAACGTCACGATGGGCTGCGCGAAAAATACCGCAATTAACGCGGCGGGCAGCGAGAGCGCGAGAATTGTAAACAACGCAATGTTGAACAAGCGCGCAAAGCCCTGCGCGTCGCGCGCCGCTGCGCGCTGCGCCAGACGCGGAAACACCGCGACGCCAATCGCCGTGCCGATTAACGTTTCCGGAAATTGCCACAGCATATAAGCGTAATTCAACGCGCTGATACTGCCGATGCTGAGAAAGGACGCCAGATTATTGGTGATGAGTCGCGTCAGACTGCCGACATTCGTCGTAATGATGCGCGGCCCCAACAAGCGCAGCAACTCGCGCATACTGCTTTGCCCCGCGCCGAGCGTAGCAAACCAGAGCATGCCGCTGCGAACTAGTCCGGGGATTTGAATGCCTAAATGCAGCAAACTGCCAAGCACAATGCCCCACGCTAAACCGTAAATGCCCATTGACGGCACGAGAAAAAAAAGCGCGCCGATGATGCCAAGATTGTGCAGCGGCCCCGCCAACGCCACGAGCGCAAAACGATTGTGCGCGTGCAAAATGCCCGTAATCGTTCCACTCACCGCAAAGACAATCGCCGCCAGCAGCACAATCCGCATCAAGTCCACCGCCAGCGCGCTTTGCGCGGGACTAAAACCCGGCGCGATAAAATTTTCGATCAACTGCGGCGCGAACACAATGCCTAACGCGACTATGCCGAACATGAGCAAAAACATGTCGTTCAATACCGCGCTGGCAAAACGCCATCCTTCGCGTCGCGCGGCTTGGTCGCGCGCGAGATAGATGCTGAAAACCGGAATAAACACCGCCGTAATCGTCGCGCCCGCAATCACCGAATCCAGCATATCTGAAAAAGTGTTTGCCACGCGAAACGCGTCCAATTCCGCGCTCGTGCCGAACGCGCGCGCGATTAACACTTCGCGCGCCAAGCCCAAAATCTTGCTGCCCAAAAAACCGAACGCGACGACCAGCGTCGAAAGCGTCAGCGCGCGTTCGGATAGCAGCGAGTCGGAAAGCAAACGCCGCCACCAAGGCGGCGTCTGCGCGGCGGGCGACAGCGTTTCAACTTTTTTCATTGACGGAATCATTGCGCGTCCAACGCGCGGCGCGCGGCTTGATAATTCGCATTATATTTTAACGCGGTCTCGAATGCCGCGCGCGCTTCATCTATTCGCCCCGATTTTCGCAACGCCAAGCCTTTGTAATAATACGATTCTTCTAAATCGCCAGTCGGCTTTAAGGTCGCGTTCGCCAGCGCAATCACTTCGTCGTAACGTCCAACTTGCAGATACGCTTCGTACGGACCAAATTGATACCACAACATACGCCACGGCAATTTCAAGCGGCGCGCCTCATCGAACGCTTGCGCCGCCGCTTCGTATTCGCCCAACCCGACTAACGACGAACCGAGATTGAACGCGGCGAACGCGTCAGCGGGATTGGCGTTCCATTCATCTTGCGCGCGCTGCGCGGCAAAAGCAAACATGGTCGCGTCGTCTCTGTCCTCCCCAATGAGCGCATCCACAATCTCCGCATACGCATCGGTATACACCACGATATACGCGCGATTGAAATGTCGCCAATGTTCATCCAACGCTTGCCACGTCACCCGTTGGTTCGGTCCATTGTACGAATCCTGCGCGATGACGCCATTGGCGTCATATCCTGTAATGAGCAAATAATGTCCCATCCAACCTTGCTGCGCGCGTGCGGGGTCATATCCTTCTTCAATCATTAGCGGCAGACCATTGGATACGAACATTTTAATTTTTTCCAAATCGCCATTCACGCGCGCGTCCGCGCGAAAACCTTTTTGCCGCGCGTACTTGACCAATTCATCAGGACTAACATTGCGGTCATCTTTGTTCGGTTTCAGAATGTTCGCAATCTGAACTTGGGTATCTTGGCGATAGCCGAAAAACGAAAAATACATTCGCAGCGTCGTTGGGCCGCAATTATTAAAACGCTGCGCTTCGTGAATGACGCCATCGAGCTGCGCGGCAGATTGAAGCGGTTGCAGCGTGATGATTTGGCGCGAGGCCGGAGTGAGAGATGGCGCAAGCGATGGCGCGACAATCGTCGCCGTTGGCGCGGAATTTTCCGCGCGCGGCGTTTCAGTCGGCGCGACGGTCGCCACAGTTTGAGCGGTGGGCGTGCGCGTCAAAAGGTTCGCGCGCCACGCGATAGTCGGACGCGTTGTATTCGCGAGAGTATTCAGCGGTGTCGGCACAAAATCAGGCGCGGCGGGTTTCGGCAGCAGCTCCAAGACACGCACGCGCGCGCTTTCCATTTTCAACTCTAGCCATTCGTCTGCTATGACGCGCGTAAGCCACGCGCTCGCGCCCATGCCGCTCAACAACACAAGGGTCAGCGTGAACCAGAGCAGCGCCGGGCGCGCGTCCATCCTTAACGCGCGCTGACGCGGATGCCTTGCGGAATTCATTTGTTTTCACGCGCGCGTCGAGCATTTTCATTTGGCGCGTCGCGCTTGGAGAACGAAAGCATGCTGACGTAACACACCAAAAGCAACGCGCTAAATACCAGCATCACAGCGACAGATTGGCGATGGGCCAAGGGATGCAAAAACGGCATCGCCGCGTCGCGCAAAATTGGCAGCGGGTCGGTCAAAATGTCCCAACTGTTCCAGCGCAAAAAACGCCCGAGATAAATGCCGATGCTGTTCAAGCCAATCACGCCCAACACGACCACCCAACTCCACACGACGCCCCACGCGCTTTGCGTCATGCGCTGGACAATCTGCAGCGAAGCGACGGCGAGCAGCAAGCCCGTCCATGCCAGCGTCGCGAAAAACGCGACATCGTACCAATACGGCACTGGCGGGAATTCATTCAGATTGATCAAATCGGTGACGAGATACGCCGCGTTGGGAAAAAACAACAGCCACACCAGCGCGGGCAAAATGTATTGCCAAGCCTGCGCGCGCCATTGATGCAGCGCCGCCATAGCTAACGCGCAGAGATAGGGAATCCACGCCAAAAACAAATTCCACATTAGAGGTTTGTGCAGCCACGAATCGCTCCACGCGACGCGCGTCGCAAAAAACGCGACAGCGAGCAAACTCGATAGCGCGACGGGGAAAAAAAGGTGATCTTGAAAAAATCGGCTGAACGACGCAAACCATAAAGGTTGTCGCATTGCAGCGTCCTCCTTGCATAGAATGCGATAGCAGGGATTAGACGTTATTTTTTGGCGAATCGTTCGCCGTATCGGCGGCAGCCGCCGGATAGGTGACGATGCCGTCCGTCACAACCGCGCGCGGATTGAGTTGATGCAGCCGCGCCGTTTTGCGGCTCACGATGTGATATACGGGAATGCCGCGCGCGGTCAACGCGTCCGCGACCAGCTGCCGATGACAGCGAAAGGGGTTGCCTTCCGCGCACATCATCGCCACATTGCCCTCGCGCGCCAACGCAATCAATGCTTCCAAGCCATCAGCGAATTCGCGCGTCGCCATGTAATCGGCATAACCGCGAAAACTCGCGTTCTGCCAACCGCAGTTAATGGAATCGGCGCGCGCGCGGCGCAAGCCACCCAGCGCGGGCAGCGGCGCGTAACGAATTCCGCGCGCGGGCAATTCGCGCGCGAGATACTCTTGGGTGTATTGCGGATTGTGCCGAGATTTGGGGACCTTGCGAATATCGGCGAGGATTTTCACATCGTGCGCTTGCAACAGTTCCAGAAATTTTTCAAACGGACGCGTCGAATGCCCTATCGCGAAAATTTGATGCGTATTCATTTTCCCATCTTGGCGCGCCAGGCGCGCAAGCGTTCCGCGATTCGCGCTTCTTCGCCTAATGCGCCCGGCGTGTAATATATTTTAGCGCGCACCTCGTCGGGCAAATATTGTTGGACGACGAAATGATTTTCAAAATCGTGCGGATATTGATAGCCCTGACCGTGGCCCAAAGTTTTGGCATCGCGCGACGAATCTTTAAGGTGATTTGGAATCTCGAGCGCGCCGCGTTGTTCAATATCCGTCAGCGCCGCGCCGATGCCGAGCGTCGAATTCGATTTGGGCGCGCAGGCGAGATAAATGACGCACTGCGCGAGATTCAACTGCGCTTCGGGCAAACCGACAAATTGCAGCGCGTGCATCGCGCTGACGGCGACGACCAACGCGAGCGGCGCGGCATTGCCAATATCTTCGGACGCGAAAATAATCATGCGCCGCGCGATAAATTCGGGGTCTTCGCCCGCGTACAACATTTTCGCCAAATAATACAATGCCGCGTCGGGGTCGCTCCCGCGCATGCTTTTGATAAACGCGCTGACAGTATCGTAATGTTCGTCCGACGATTTGTCATAGCGCAAGACACGACGTTGGATAGATTCTTGCGCCACTTGCAAATCGAGACGCGTGACTCCATCCTCCGCCGGCGCAGTGGATTCAACCGCGAGTTCCAACGCGTTCAGCGCCGAGCGCGCGTCGCCGCCCGCGACATCCGCCAAATGCGCGAGCGCGTCGTCAGTGATTTCAAGTTGACGCGCGCCATAGCCGCGTTCAGAGTCCGTCAACGCGCGCCGCAGCAGCGTCAACGTCGCCGCGGCGGACAGCGGTTTGAATTGAAACACGCGCGAACGCGAGAGCAGCGCGCGGTTCACTTCAAAATACGGATTCTCGGTCGTCGCGCCAATCAAAATAATGACGCCGTTTTCGACATGCGGCAGCAGCGCGTCTTGCTGTGTTTTGTTGAAACGATGAATTTCGTCCACGAGCAAAATTGTGCGCTGCTCGTACAGGTTAAATCGTTCGCGCGCTTGCTCGACCACGCGCCGAATATCGGCGACGCCCGCCAACACCGCGCTCAAGGTTTCAAAATGCGACGCCGTTCGATTGGCAATAATCGCAGCCAATGAAGTTTTACCGACGCCGGGGGGGCCCCACAAAATAATCGAAGAAAATAAACGGTCGCTTTCAATCGCGCGGCGCAAGAGTTTGCCCGGTCCGAGAATGTCTTCTTGGCCGGTGAATTCGTCAAGCGTGCGCGGACGCAGCCGCGCGGCGAGCGGTTGCGCGCGGCTGCGTTCTTCTTGGCGCGCGGTTTCAAATAAATCGCGCGCGGCGGCGCGGCGTCCGGTCAGTTGTTTGTTGCTCATGCGAATTTCAGAATACACGCCGAAGGTTAAACGGGGATGAGAGGTTACGCGCGCGTATAGTTTGGGATATGCTCATCCGACGCGCTAGCGCAGCTTTAACAAAGTACTTGTCGAAAGACCTTTGAGGTTTTCTTGACGAATGCGTTAAACCAGGCGAATTGCTGGAAAACCTCAAAGGTCTCGAATACAGAGGGACTTGGCGTGCGGATTGGCAAGCTGGCGGCGTCTGGCGCGGGATTTACAAATAATAGGTCATGCTTTGCAGACCCGCGACCGGGTCAATGTGAAACACTTTGACGCGCGGCGGAACGCTCAAGGTGGTGGGCGCGTAATTCAAAATCGCGCGCACGCCGCCTTCGACCAATTCATCCGCGACCTGCTGCGCCGCTATCGCCGGCACGGCAATGATTGCCAAATAAATCTTGCGCGCGCGCACGCTCTCGCGCAGCGCGTCCATCGGCAGCACGCGCCAATGGTTAATCAGCGTACCTACTTTGGATGAGGCGGAATCAAAAATACAGGCGATGCGAAAACCGCGCGCTTCAAAACCATTATAATTTGCCAGCGCGCGCCCCAAATCGCCTGCGCCGACGAGCGCCATATCCCACACATGATGCACTTGCAAGATTTCTTTGAGCGCCTGTTCCAGCAGCTCAATTTCATAGCCCGTGCCTTGTTTGCCAAATTCGCCAAAATACGAAAGGTCTTTGCGAATCTGCGCGGAAGAGAAACCAAGTTTTTCCGATAATTCTTGGGAAGAGGTCACATGCCGTCCATCCGACGCCAACTGGGTCAAGGCGCGCAAGTAGAGCGGTAATCTTCCGATGACGATTGCGGGAACGTGATTGTTCGAGTGCGACATACCACCCTCTCAAATAAAGTATCAATGAATAAACGCGCCGCGTTTGTGAAGCGGTTGTGACAAACTTGTGATATTGTTTTCGATTGCGTGTCAAATCATATCTATAACCGCGCAGAACGTCAAGTTAGCTTGTGTTTTTTTTCGCAAAGCGTTGGCATATAAACTATTTTCGCTGGCGCGCGTTCGCTCAGTCCGCGCCCCAAATATCGCCGATGGTGAATCCATTGGGAAATGGATCAGCGGGGTCAACGCCATACGTCGCCATGCCCGTAATATACGCCGCGCCGGTAATGGTCGGCACCACCGCGCGATACGGTCCAACCTGCGTTTCCTCAATCAAACGTCCTGTGAAAACCGTGTCAAGAATGCCCGCGTGACGAAACGCTTGATGCAATTTCAATTCGCCTTTCGCATATAGCGCCGCCATTTTCGCGCACGTTCCGGTGCCGCACGGCGAACGGTCCAGCGCGCCCGTCCATGTCGCGGGTTTGGTCCAGTCGAGCCGATTCGTCGAAACAATCGCCGCATTTTTCAAATCCGCATCGGGCGTTGTCGCGGGCGCGGACAAAATCCCGATTGTCACTTCGCGAATTTCGGGATTGTCGGGATGCGTCACTGGCAACTGGTCGCGCACCGCCGCTTTAATCATTTCGCCGATGCGCGCAATGTCTTTGCCTTCTTCCGGCGAAATTTTTAAACCGAATGGCGCGGCATCGGCGATAAAATAAAACATGCCGCCCCACGCGACATCCACCGTTACCGTGCCGAGTTGTGGAACTTCGACGGGCATATCAAGATACACCGCGAATGCGGGAACATTGGTAAAGGTCACGCCTGTCACCTTGCCCTGCGCGCAATGCGCGCGGACCGACACGAGTCCGGCCGGCGCTTCCAATATAATATCGGTGTACGGCTCGCGCATCGGCAGCATACCCGTTTCCAATAACGCTGTCGTCACGCAAATCGTATTGGTGCCGGACATGGGAACGTATTCTGTTTGCTCCATGATGATAAAACCCGCGTCCGCGCGCGGATCGGTCGGCGGCAAAATCACATTGCAATTCGCGGCGGGATAACCGCGCGGTTCACGCAGCATTCGCAAACGCAAATCGTCGCGCTGCGTTTGGAAATAGCGCATCTTGTCAAACATCGTCTTGCCCGGCGCATCCAAGACGCCGCCGACAATCACGCGGCCAGGTTCGCCCGCCGCGTGCAAATCAATCGCTTGCACAAGTTTAGTGAGTCGCATTAGCGTAGATTGGGGGACGGAACGCGGTTCCGTCCCCACCCGATTTGATTATTGTTCCATTTCATTTTGGTTCAGTTCCGGTTCCGTCCCCACCCGATTTGATTATTG
>JAJTXZ010000061.1 GCA_021463195.1 Anaerolineae bacterium | reverse complement strand
CAACAAATACACGAAACGTCCCTGCGGACGTTCCCGCTGGGCTGCGATTGCGAATATTCTTGATTCGCCGCAGACTTGCGTTCTGGTTGCCGCGCTTTCCAAGCGCTTGTCCTATTTATTACCAATGTGAAATGCACCCTATAATTTCGTCTAGTTGTAAACCGACATGGCTTGTGTTATACTCGTCGCATACACGTTGGGGGGGGTGAGGTGCATAGTGTGGCGAACAGTCGTTTTTGCGCTATTTTCTGCTGCATTGGGGCTTGTCATAATCTCATGTCAAGGTATTGGCAGTCCTGGGAGCAAACCCGTCGTTATTATTGCTTCGCCGCCGAGCGGTAGTCTCTACACTATTGGCGAAAAAGTAGTCGTCCAATCTGTCTCCACAGACTCATCCGGCATCGTGCGCGTCGCGTTGCTGGCGGACGGGACGCTAGTGCGTGAAGACCCCAGCCCGGTCACTCAAGGGCAGGCGCAATTCTCGCTCATCCAAGAATGGACTGCGAATATAGCGGGGCAGCATACTCTAACTGTGCGCGCTACCAACGCGCAAGGCGCGACGTCCGAGAGCGCCATCCTTGTGAATGTGCGCGAGCAATCAGTGATTGAACCGACGCTGATTAGCGCGATCGCGACTGCAGTTCCACTTGCGACCTTTACTCCGACCAAGCCCGTGAGCGCCGCGCCAACCGAAATTGCCACCACCAACCCTGCGGTCACAGTTATCGTTACGGCGACCTCTCCGCCTGCCAACACGCCCGAACCGACGCAAGCGCCGCCGTGCGCCAATAATAGCAAGTTCGTCGCCGATTTGACTATTCCCGATGGCACAAACTTTACTCCGAACGCTGTGTTTAATAAAAGTTGGCGTGTGTTAAACAATGGCAGCTGCGCGTGGGAAAATTATTCGCTCGTATTTGTAAGCGGAACGCAGATGGCGGCGGGAAGTATCTTTCCCGTGCCGCCAACCCAGCCCGGCGCCACCGCTGACCTGCTTGTGCCAATGACCGCGCCCGCTAGTTATGGCGCGTATAAAGGAACCTGGCGTTTGCGCGATGTCAACGGAAAAATTTTTGGCACAGACCTGACGGTCGTTATCAATGTTCCCGCGCCCGCGACAACCGTGCCGCCGACGCATACGCCGCCACCCACCATCGCCGGTTGTTCCGGGCAGCCGAATGACTTTCAATTCAACGTATCCGCCAACAACATTACCGCCGGTCAAGCGGTGACCTTAAATTGGAGCGCGGTGTCAAATGCAAGCGCGGTTTATCTGTCCGGCGGCGATTTTGGTCCGGAACCGGGGCAAGGCGTTGAAACTCCGGGTAATCGCACCACCACGCCCGGCGCGACGACGACCTATAAACTCAAAGCGATTTGCGACAACAGCGGACAAACGCGCGAAAAAACGGTCAACGTAACGGTCAACGCGGCAGTTGGAAATTTCGCCGGCGAATGGGTGATTAACTTTGGCAATATGAATCTGACGCAAAGCGGCGCTTCGGTCACCGGCACATATAATCAACTTTTTTATGGCACGAGCGGCACCATTGCCGGGACGGTCACCGGGAATAAACTGGTCGGCACTTGGAGCATCAGCGGCAACAGCGGCGCGATGGAATTGAATCTTATCGGCGGCGGCAATCGCATTGACGGGAATTGGAACGGCACGCAAAAATGGTGCGGCGCGCGCCCGAGCCAAAACTTTCCCAATGGTTGCAGCTATGCCGGCGCGTGGCGCGCCAAAGTAGGCAACGTCTTTCCAAATTGCGCCATGACCTTGCAGCGGCATGATAACATCATCACCGGCAATTATTGCAATGGGACACTTCAAGGCGTTATCACATACAACGGAACAGATACCGTCGCGACGGGTAATTGGGATACGGGTTCTTCCATCGGCGCGTTTACCTTTTTTCTTGACGGTTTCAACGCGCTTCACTTTCGCGGCAATTACGATGGCGCGTTCCAATGGTGCGGCTGGCGCGATGGACAAACCGCGCCTACGCCTTGCCAAGTTCCATAATCCAGAGAGAAATATTTTTTATGGCAAAGCAAAACAAGTCAAAAAAACCGGACGACGCGCCGCAAGGGGTTATGGGCTATCTAAAACGCGTGGTCGCGGGCAAACCGAAAGCTGCGCGCGCCTCTACGCCGAAACCGAAAGCTAGCCGCGAGAAAACAACCGCGCGCCCCAAAGCGAAGAGCGCGCCCGCGTCGCAAAAGAACGCGCCCGCGCCCAAAAAGAACGCGCCTGTGCCGCCAAAGGGCGCGCCGCCCAAATCCGATGCGGCACAATCCGTCAAGCGCAAACCGCCATCCATCACCATCACGCGCCCCGAAGTGACGCGCCCGCCGTTGGCGCAAATGCCAACACCCAAAAACGAGCCGCCGATTGGCGCGCCGAATATTCTACTGCCGAAAGGCGGTTCGACTGTCGCTTCCTTGACTCCAAGTTTGCGATGGATGTATGTCGGTGGCGCGACCCGTTACGAAATCGAATGGTCGCATGACAATCTCTTTGGACGCGGCCATCGTAGCGCGCTGATTTCCGCGCAAACAGCAATCACGTTGGATGATGCGCACGCGCTCAAGTCGGGGACCGCCTATCAATGGCGCGTGCGCGGCGGCAATGATTCCGGCTGGGGGCCTTGGTCAAACGCGGAATCATTCCGAGCGCCCGACAAACTCTGATATGCTTGCCATTCACGCTGCCAACAGCGTGAATTCTTTTTAAAAATTCTTGCTCTATGCAGGCGACAAACGATATCGAACTGCGCATTTGCAAAACGTGGGACGAATGCGTGCAATGCGAGGAGGCGCAAAAACAAATTTGGGAAATGCCCGATTTTCGCGATGTGGTCCCGGCGAGTTTTTTGGTGACCGCCGCGAAAAATGGCGGTATCTTGATTGGCGCGTTTCAGCATGGCGCGATGGTGGGCTTTGCGTTCGGCGTTTTGGGCAGCGAAGGAACCGGCGCGGCGCGGCGTTTGAAACATACTTCGCACATGCTGGGCGTGTTGCCGCAGGCGCGCGCGCACGGTTTGGGCGCGCATCTGAAATGGTTGCAGCGCCAAGTCGCCTTGGAACAAGGTTTGGATTTAATGACCTGGACATATGATCCGCTGCAGGCGGTGAACGCGCAGTTGAATTTGACGCGGCTCGGCGCGATTGCGCGGCGTTATCTTCGCGACGCGTACGGCGAAATGACCGACGCGTTGAACACGGGCATCGCGTCCGATCGTTTTGAAGTCGAATGGTTTTTGAAACATGAACGCGTCAGCGCGCGCGCGCGCGCGCTGGATTTGACTGAAACCTTTCCGGAAGCTGCGGCGGTGTTTGAAATTGACTGGACCGCGCAAGGTTTGCCATATATCGCGGCAGCCCAGCTTCCGACAGAGGAACGCGCGCGCGTTGAAATTCCCGCCGACCTAAATCAACTCAAAGCGCGGGACCGCGCGCTTGCGGCGGAATGGCGCGCGCAAACGCGCGTGATGTTCGAGCGCGCATTCGCGGCGGGATATATCGCGTACAACGTGTCGCATTGGCGAGACGCGTCGGGACACGCGCGCGCGGCATATCTTTTGCGGCGCGGCGATTTTTGACACAATTTGACGCGACGCGTATAATTTTTCCCTAATATTGCCCCCGTTAAAATATGGCAGAGAAAGGGGGGGATTATTTATGACACAAGTTATCGTTGACAAGAACGAATCATTTGAAGCGGCATTGAAACGTTTCAACAAACGCGTGCAAGAGGACCGAATTTTGTCCGAAGTGCGGCGGCGACGTTTCTTTGAACCCAAGAGCATCGAACGCAAAAAGCGCAAAGCCGCAAAACGTCGCAAGAGTCTCAAAGAGACCATGCGCAATGAAGAACGCGAATAAGCATACTATTCCGTTTCACCATAAATGCTTGACCTCCGCGATAGAATTCCTTTGAAAAACGAACGAATTTTCAAGAACACTCTGCGCCAACTGTAAAGCGATTT
The DNA here is from genome assembly GCA_021463195.1 of Anaerolineae bacterium. Lineage (GTDB taxonomy): Bacteria > Chloroflexota > Anaerolineae > UBA4142 > SHND01 > SHND01. Next base: position 25,378 of record JAJTXZ010000061.1, on the reverse strand, counting down.
TGGTAAAATGGATTAAGGCGTGCAATTTCGCATAACGCCAGTCTATGGCACGCCGGGCGCCGCACGAATTGCCCGCGTGCCATTTTTTTTTAGATATGGCATACCTCGAACGTTTCCCGGAACGCGCCGAATTGACCTTGTCGCGCCGTCAGAGCGTCATTGCGCTGAGCATTGCGATTATCACCGCGCTGCTGTTGGGCGCGATTCTCGGCGCTCAGGCAACGCTTTTCTCGCCCGCGGCGCCAACCGCTTCGGACCTCGCGCTTGGCAAGGCAAGCCCCACCACCATTTTGGCGGACGCGCAAACCACTTTTGTTAGCGACCTCGCTACGCAAAAAGCGCGCGCGCAAGCCGCCGCCCAAGTCGCGGATGTGTATGACGCGCCCGACGCGCAGATCGCGCGCGAGCAGGTGCGCCGCGCTGCGCGCCTGGTTGATTTTTTGAATACGGTGCGCGCGGATGCGTACATGACGCTGCCCGAAAAGATCGAATGGGCGCTCGCCGCGCCCGGCGCCCAAGTCGCGCGCGAAACGGTCAGCCGCACGCTTGCGTTGGATGGACCCAGCTATCGGCAGGTGGTGAGCGAAACATTATACGTGATTGATACGACGATGCGCGAAGAAATTCGCGAGCGCGACCTCGCTTCGGCGCGGCAGCGCGTTTCGTCGCGTATTTCGCTGGCGCTTTCAGCGGAACAAGCCGAGTTGGTGAATCAATGGGCGCAGCCGTTCATCGCGCCGAATACACGTTTTAATCCGGCGAAAACGCTTGCCGCGCAACAAGCCGCGCGTGATGCCATTGACCCGGTGTATCGCACGATTGAGCAAGGGCAAGCGGTGGTGCGCGCGGGTGAAATTATCACCCCCGAAACGCTGGAAGCGTTGGCTGAATTGGGCTATCTGCGTCCGCTAAATATTTGGCAAGAGGTTTTGGCGGCGTTCTTGTACGCGGCGCTGTTGGTGGCATTGGGCGCGGTTTATTTATTGCGCGTCGCGCCGACATTGACGCGCGAGCCGCGTGTGCTGATGATTTTAGCTCTGCTGCTCCTCTTGACCGCGCTGGGCGCGAAAATTATCGTGCCCGGGCATACTCTCTCGCCTTTTTTATTTCCCTTTGCCACTGCCGCCATGTTGGGCGCGGCGTTGTTGAGCGTCAGCATCGGCACAGGTTTAGCGTTGTTCGTCACGCTGGCGGTTGGTTATATCGCGCGCGGCGCGATGGACTTGACTATGTTTGCGCTGATTGGCGGACTGGTCGCAGTCGTCGGTTTGCGACATCGTGAGCGACTCACCAGTTTTCTAGTCACAGGCGCGTATGTGGCGTTGGTCAATGTCGCGGTAGTTTGCATTTTCCGCTTGCTGGCGCGCGAAGAGGATTTGACGAGTCTGCTGCGTTTGGCGCTGGCGGCATTTGGCAGCGGCGTTTTGACGGGCTTGATTGCGCTGGGCAGTCAATTCTTGTTGGGCAAAGCGGCGGGGATTACGACGGCGCTAGAATTGATTGACTTGGCGCGTCCGACGCATCCGCTTTTGCAAATGATTTTGCGCGAGGCGCCGGGCACGTATCATCATTCGCTAATCATTAGCAATTTGGCGGAACACGCGGCGCAGGTCATTGACGCGGACGCGCTCTTGTGTCGCGTCGGCGCGTATTATCACGATGTCGGCAAAACTTTGAATCCGCAATTTTTTGTCGAGAATCAATTCGATGGCGTGAATCCGCATAATGCGATTGACCCGCGCACGAGCGCGAAAATTTTGCACGAACATGTGACCGAAGGCGCCAAGCTCGCGCGCAAGCATCGCGTTTCGCAGCGCATCATTGATTTTATTTTGCAGCATCATGGCACAACGCTGCCAGTTTATTTTTTTGAAAAAGCGCAAGCGGCATCGCCCGGCGTGTCATTGGCTGAAAGCGAGTTTCGCTATCCAGGCCCAAAACCGCAAACGCGTGAATCCGCGATTTTGATGCTCGCCGACGGAGTGGAAGCGACAACGCGCGCGGAACGGCCGACGAACGCGCTCGAGATTCGCGCGGTGATTGACCGCATCATTGATATGCGGATTCGCGAAGGACAGTTGGACGAATCCGCGATTACGCTGCGCGACCTCGAACAAATTCGGCTCGCGTTTTTGCAAGTCTTGCAAGGGTTGTATCATCCGCGCGTGAAATATCCCGCGCCGCGTTCCGACGTTCAACCCGTTTCGGCTGAAAAGATTGCCATCTTGTTGGCGGAAGTGGGCGCGGAAGAAAGCAAATAGCGCGCTTATGGAAATTCAAATCGTGGTGGCTAAAAAATACACGCGGCGGGTGCCGCGCCAAGAACTGCGAAACGCGGCGCAGCGCGCCTTGGCGATGGAGCGTCCTGACGCTGAACTGGATTTGACGATTGTGATTGTGGGCGACCGCGCGATGCGCGCATACAACAAACGTTTTCATCACGTTGACGCGTCCACCGATGTATTGTCCTTTCCTTTTGGGGCGGACGAAAATTATTTGGGCGATATTATTATTTCATACGATACCGCTCAAGCGAACGCGCGCCAAGCGGGTTGGCGCGTGCGTGACGAGCTTTGTTTGTTGGTCACACATGGCATTTTGCATTTGCTCGGCTATGCTGACACAACGCCCGACGCGCGCAAGCGGATGTGGGAACGTCAGGCAGAGCTCCTCAACCTCGTATAGCAATACGGTTGCGAATACGTTGGATTCGCGACAGACTTTTATTGTGCGTTGAACGCGCGCGCGCTTTCCAAACGCGCGGCTAACTCGCTCCAAAAGTGAACTGCGCTCGAATTTCGCGCGTATTTGGCAATCCGTTTATGTCATTGTAAAATAATAAAAACAGCGCGTTTATTGCAGTCAAAGTGAAAAAAATTAACTTGCGATTCGATCGTTCATGCGCCTGACATTTTGGGGCGCGGCGCGTCAGGTAACCGGTTCGATGCACTGGGTCGAAACCGGCGATTCTCGTATCTTGCTCGATTGTGGTCTGATGCAGGGGCATCGCGCCGAAGCGAATGCGCGCAATGCCAATTTGCCATTCGCGGCGACGGCGCTCGATGCCGTATTATTATCGCACGCGCACGTTGACCACTGCGGCAATCTCCCCACGTTGGTCAAAAATGGCTTTGGTGGCGACATTGTTGGCACGCATGCGACGAATGATTTGACGCGCATCATGTTGCTGGATTCTGCCAAGATTCAGGAGCAAGATACCGCGTATTTGAACAAAAAACGCGGATTGCGCGGCGCCGAGATGCTTGTGCCGCTGTATACGCGGCAGGATGCCGAGAGCGCTATCCGCAGCTTGACGGGTCGAGCATACGATAAATGGTTTAACGTGCCGGGCGCGCCGCTGCGCGCGCAATTTCTTGACGCCGGACATATTCTGGGGTCCGCGATTACGGTCGTCGAAATGCAAGAAAACGGCAAAACGTTGCGTCTCGGTTTTAGCGGCGACCTCGGCGTCAAAGACAAGTTGATTTTACGCGACCCGGCGCCTGCGCCAGCGGTAGATTATTTGATTATCGAAGGCACCTACGGCGACCGCTTGCACGATTCGCCGCGCGATTCGGAACCGAAACTCGCGCGCGTAATTCGCGAGACCACCGCGCGCGGCGGCAAGACCATCATTCCTTCGTTCGCGTTGGATCGCACGCAAGAAATTGTCTATTCGATTCATCGTTCCATCCAAAGCGGCGCGTTATCGCCGCTGCCGGTTTTTGTGGATTCCCCGTTGGCGATGGATGCCACCGAGATTTATCGAATGCATCCCGAGGTGTTTGACGCGGAAACCGTCGCGTTTATGGAACGCCACGAGGACCCGTTCGGATTTCGTCAGTTAACTTATACGCGCGATGTCGAAGCGTCCAAAGCCATCAATGACTTGGACGGACCGGCAGTCATTATCGCGTCCAATGGCATGGTCGAAGCAGGACGCATTTTGCATCATGTCAAAAATAATATTGGCGACGCGCGCAACACTATTCTCTTTGTGGGCTATCAGGCGGAGAATACGCTGGGGCGGCGTCTAGTGGACGGAATCAAACGCGCGCGCATTTTCGGCGAAGAATATCCCGTGCGCGCGCGCATCGAACAGGTGGATGGCTTTAGCGCGCACGCTGACCGCGCCGCGCTCCTTGATTGGGTGCGCCCCATCCGACACGAATTAAAAGGCGTTTATGTGGTGCATGCCGAAGCGGATGCCGCCGCAGCGTTGGTTCAAGGATTGCGTGAATTAGGTATCCGCAACGCGCTCGCGCCAACCTATGGCCAACAAATCATTTGCGATTAACTTGGCCGACGCATCGCTCCTCAATCCGATTTCACTATGCGTCGCCCTCGCGTTCATACGATATGGACGCAGTGTGTGTCAGGAGTCAACACATGGATTTTGTAACCGCTGAAGAGAAATTTCAAGAGCTGCAAGCGCGCATTCGGCGCGGCGAACCTTTGAGCGAAGACCAATATCAAGAAGAGCTCGCCAAACTGATGGTGCAGGACGATTCCGGCGTTTTTTGGTCGCTTGAGCCCGGCACCGGGCGTTGGTTGTATTTCAACGGGACCGAATGGATGCCCGGAACGCCGCCGCGTCAAGCGCCGCCTCCCGCCGCGCTGCCCGTTCAGCCAATGGTAGAAGAGCCGTATACGATGCAGCCGCCTGCGGTGGAACAACCGCCGCTTGAACCTGCCGAAGCGTATCCCGCCGCGCCGATTGAAACTGAACCGCCGAGTTATTATGTGCCGAGCGATGTGACGCGCCCGATTGAGTATACTGGCGCGTACGCCGCCGACAATACTGAACATACGCCTCCTTTTGCCACGCAGGCGAGCGATGCCTTGCCGCCGATGGATGCCGAGGGGATGCCGACGTATGTGCGAATGCCGGAACCCGAAACGACCGCGCCCACGGGTGGCATCCCGCCGCGTCCGGTGCGCGAAGTATCACCGCTGGCGCCGCCGGGCGGCGAACGCGCATGGCTGCCTATTGCGCTCGGCGCGTTGGTCTTGTTATTGTGCGCGGTCATTCTCGTTTTCGGATTACGCGGTTTACCCCAGTTCAATGGCAGCACAACCGCGCAGCAACCAACCGAAGAAGCCACTGAAGCAGCCCAAGTTCTACCGACAGCGACAGTGGAATTGCCGCCGACGAGCGCACCACGTCCGACCCAAGCGCCGACCGAAGCGCCTGTGCCGACCGAAGCGCCCAAAGCAGTGACGGCGACAACCACCGAAGTTTTGAATATTCGCCAAGGCCCTGCGCGCACGACGCCTTCGCTAGGCAAACTGCCAAAAGGGACGACTGTGACCGTCGTAGGACGCAATGGCGACGGCACGTGGATCAAGATTCAGATTCCCGACTCGTCCGATATGGGTTGGGTGAGCGCCGAATTTACCACGTTGGATGGCGATATCAATAGTTTGCCTGTCGCAAGCGGTGACAGTCAAGGCAGCGCGCCCGCCGTGACTGAAACACCAACAGGTTAAGCAAGAATGGATAATGATGGATGGACAGTGGATGCGCTAGAGATTGTTCACTGTTCATCGTCCAGAATATATTAAAATATGGATTTTCTCTTACATCCTGACAAGTATATCGAACTGCTTGGGCCCACTGTCGCCTTGCTTGTGATATGGGCGATTGTTTTTGCCGAGTCGGGTTTGTTCTTTGGATTTTTTCTGCCCGGCGACAGTCTCTTGCTCACGGCGGGCTTGCTGGCGTACAAAGGATTCTTCAACATCTGGTTTCTTGTGCCAGGCATCGTGATTGCGGCGATTATTGGCGATAACGTGGGATATTGGTTCGGACAGCTTGTCGGTCCGCCGATTTTTTCGCGTCCCAAGTCGCGCTTTTTCAAGCCGCAGAATCTCGCCAAAGCCAAAGAATATTATGACCGCTATGGCCCCATCACCATCGTTCTGGCGCGGTTTCTACCGTTCATCCGCACCTTTGTCCCCATCGTTGCCGGCGCGGTCAAAATGCACTATCGCACCTTTTTCTTTTACAATGTCGTCGGCGCGCTCTTGTGGGGCGCAGGCGTCACACTGGCGGGCTATTTTCTCGCATCGTTGATTCCGGCTGACGTGTTAGAGCGCTACTTTCTCATCATCGTCTTGCTCGCGTTTTTCATTCCGGGCATTCCCACCGTGCTGCATATTTGGAACGACAATAAAGCATCCATTTTAGCGCGTCTGCGCCGACAACCTCATGCTGAATAAAGAGGAACCCCGATGTGAATCGGGGGTTTTTTTCCCATGTCACAACCGCCCATGATTCCGCTCTCGACGTTCCGCGAATATTCCGCTACGGAAATGCACACCCGCGCGTTCGAATTTTATCAAGAGTTGGCGCGCCGTCGGACTGTGCGCGAATTTTCAACACGCCCCGTCCCGCGCACGGTAATTGAAAACGCGCTGCGCGCGGCAGGCACCGCGCCGAACGGCGCGAATTTACAGCCCTGGCATTTTGTCGTCGTCGGCGCTGCCGAGCTCAAAGCGCAAATTCGCGCGGCGGCGGAGCAGGAAGAACGCGAATTTTATAATGGGCGCGCGCCGCAAGAATGGCTCGACGCGCTGGCGCCGCTCGGCACCGATGAGAATAAGCCATTTTTGCAAGACGCGCCCTATCTCATCGCCGTCTTTGCTGAAACGTATGGGCTCTTGCCCGACGGCCGACGCGTCAAACATTATTACGTGAACGAATCGGTTGGCATCGCGACCGGTTTTCTCATCGCCACGCTGCATCATGCCGGGCTTGCCACTTTGACGCACACCCCCAGCCCGATGAATTTCCTGAATCAAATTCTCGGTCGCCCCACGCACGAACGTCCATTCTTGTTATTGGTCGTCGGTTATCCTGCTGAAAACTGTCACGTTCCCGCTATCACCAAAAAAGCGGCGGACACAATCGTGACGTGGATGGAATGAGATGGCGCGCTGGCAGCTCTTGCCGCACACCGCGCGCGTAAATGCGCTGCAACATCTCGAACTCGGCGGCTGCGATGTCGTTTCCCTCGCCGAACAATTTGGCACGCCGCTTTATCTGTATGATGAAGCGACTCTACGCGTCCAAGCCACTGACGCGTTAAATCTTTTGCGCGCGCAATGGAATGACGCGACGCTGTTGTACGCGACGAAAGCGTATTGGGCGCCCTTTCTCGCGCGCCTGTATCGTGAATTGGGCTTGGGCTTGGATGTCACCTCAGAAGCCGAAATATTGATTGCCCAACACGCGGGCTTTGACCCCGAAATAATCTATCTGCACGGCAACAATAAAACGCCCGCCGAAATTCGCGCGGCGCTGGCAAGCGGCATTACGCATTTTGTGGTGGACAATTTTGAGGATATTGCGCGTATTGCCGAATTCGGCGCCGCGCACGCGCCGTCGCGCATTTATCGTTTGCTGCTGCGCCTCTCGCCCAACATTGACGCGCATACGCATCGTTACATGACCACCGGCGTCGCGGATTCCAAATTTGGTCTGGGCATTCAGAACGGAATGGCGGAACGCGCGGCGCGCGCGATTGCCGTCCACGCGAATCTCGATCTAGTCGGGTTGCATTTTCACATCGGTTCGCAGGTGTTTGACACTGACGCGCTGCGCGAAGCGCTGGCTGCGGTTTTGGATGTGGCGGCGGATTGGCGCGCGAAATTCGCTTTTGATTTGCGCGAGTTGAATATTGGCGGCGGATGGGGCGTCGCGTATGACCAAGCGCAAACGACGCTTGACATGGACGCGTTCTTGCGAAATACGACGCGCGCGCTGCGCGCCGGCTTGCGCGCGCGCGGCTTGAATGAGCAAATTAAATTGATTGCCGAACCGGGCCGCGGTTTGATTGCGCGCGCCGGCGTCGCGCTCTATCGCGTCGGTTCGGTCAAAGAATTGCCGAACGTGCGGACATATATTGCCATTGATGGCGGCATGGGCGACAATGTGCGCCCCGCGTTATACAACGCGTCATATCAGGCGCTGCTTGCTAATCGGATGGAGGAACGTGACGCGCGCGAATACGCGATCGCAGGACGTTATTGCGAGCAAGGCGATGTGTTGATTGAACGCGCGCGGTTACCCGAAACGCGCATCGGCGATTTATTGGCGATCCCGGTCGCGGGCGCGTATCAGCTGCCAATGGCTTCCAATTACAATTTGATTCCGCGCCCGGCGGTCGTTCTCGTCGGCGACGGACACGCGCGTTTGACGCGCCGCCGCGAATCATTGGAAGATATGCTCGCGTGCGATTTAGAGTGAGATTGCAGGTACGCTCCGCATTGTATGGGTGAAATGTGCGCTTGATTGCTTTACGAAATTCAATTCTCGCCGCGTGTATCGCGCTGTTATTTTTAGCGGCATGTCAAACTGACACGGAAACGGTCATTGCGCCTACACCGCGCAGCGCGCCCGCTCTTTCCGCGGATGCCACAACGCCGCCCACGCTTGGCGCGCATGAAACGCGCGCGCCTAGCCCGACCGCTCCACCGACGCGCGCGCCGACGCCGACCGTTCTAACGCGCGGCGGCGCAATCACGCTTGCGGATGTCGCCGCGCCGATGACGGACATCACCGCGCTGCCCGATTTTGTCGCGAACGCGTTATACGATTCGCTCTTGAAAATCAATCCGCAAGACGGTTCCTTGATGCCGGGCTTGGCGGAACGCTGGCTGGTATCCGATGACGCCAAAACGATCGTTTTCATTTTGCGCCAAGACGTGAAATGGCATGACGGCAAACTCTTGACGCCGGACGATGTGGTCTTTACGCTAACAACTTTGGCGGATGCAAAAACGCGTTTGAGACCCGCCGCCGATTTCGGGTCGCTGCAAACTGTGACGGCGGTAGATGCGCGCACTGTGAGCGTCACGTTTAGCGAACCGTATTGCGCGGCGCTGACCTATCTTGGCGCAGTGAAAATTTTGCCCAAACATATTTTGGAAAATGAATCGCTCGCCAATCCGCCGCCGGAAAAATTGATTGGCACAGGCCCGTTGATTTTGCAAACGTGGCAAGACGATACGCTTGTGTTCCGCGCCAATGAGGCATATTGGCAGGGCGCGCCGTGGATTACGAATTGGACCTTGCGGCTGTACGCGAATGAGCGCGCGGCGCGTGACGCGGCGCGTCAAAATCAAGTGGATGTGGCGCTGACGCAAACCGCGCTGACGGAAATGTCAAACGCGCCGTTTACGGATAATTCATTTTACGCGTTGGCATTCAATACCCAACGCGCGCCGTTTGATGATGCGCGCGTGCGGCAAGCGTTCGCGATGGCGCTGAATCGCGACGCGTTGGCGGCGCCGCGCGGCGGGCCGTTAGAGACCAGTTTGCTGTCGGCATTTTGGGCGCAGCCCGACAAGCTCGCGCAGCCGCAATTCGATCTTTCGCGCGCGCGACAGCTCTTGGCGGACGCGGGCTGGCGCGATACGGACGGCGATGGCGTTGCGGACAAGGACGGCGCGCCGTTGCTGATTACTTTGTGGGCGCAGGCGGATGGCGCGACGGCGGAAGAAACCGCGCAGCGCGTGCGCGCGCAATTAGAGCCGTTGGGCGCGCACGCGGTGTTAAAGTTGGCGGAACGCACGCTATTTTTGACGCGCGTCTTTTTGCAAGAATACGATCTCGCGCTCGCGCATTTCAATATTCCGCTCGATCCAGACCAACATTATTTTTGGTCCTCAGCCGAAGACGCGCCGGGTTCAGGTTTGAATGTGACAGGTTATCGCAATGCGCGCGTGGATGCGGCGTTGCAGGCAGGGAATCGCGTCGCGCGTTGCGAGCCGCCGGCGCGTAAAAGCGCGTACGCGCCGCTCTTTCAACAAGTCGCCCAAGATACGCCGATGGTGTTTTTATTCGCGCCAACGCGCGTTTTGAACGCCCAGCCGCGCGTAAAGAATCTGGCGCCCAGTTCCTTTGCGGGCGCGTTTTGGAATCTGAACGCGTGGCAGCTTGCGCCGTAACGAAAACCGTGTCGCGAAATATGACCTTGCCTGGACCGCCGTTGAGCGCAGCTTGAAAAACGATAACCGCGTTAAAACCAAGAAATCGCAAGCGAAAGCTTGCGATTTCTTTTATTCGCCAATCTTTATTGCGGCGTTTTTACGAGCGCGCGCAAGGCAAGGCGCGCGCTGTCTTTTGCCGGCACGCGGCGGCGCACGTCAAGCAGTTTTCCTTTTTCGTCTATCACAAAATGGCTGCGTATAATGCCCATGTATTTTTTGCCGTAATTGTTTTTTTCGCCCCATGCGCCATACAGTTCCGCGACTTGATGGTCGGGGTCCGAGAGCAGCGCGAAATTCAAAGCGTATTTCTTTTTGAATTTCGCGTGCGATTCGACGCTGTCGGGACTGATGCCCAGCGCTATCGCGTCCGCGCCTTGCAGCGCCATCATGTTATCGCGAAAATCGCATGCTTGCGCCGTGCAGCCGGGTGTATCGTCTTTGGGATAAAAATAGAGGACGACTTTTTGGCCTTTGAATTGCGCCAGCTTTACCGTCTCGCCGCGGTCATTCTTTAATTTAAAGGCGGGCGCCTTGTCGCCAATTTCTAACGTCATGTGAATTACTCCTTGCAAAGGATCGTCGTTTACAGGATGAAATATGGTCAAACGCCGCGCGATATATTTTTCAGCGCGCGGCGCGTTATTATCTGTGAAAATCAATCCATTCGATGGCAAAGGCGCGCGCCTCTGCTTGAAAATACGCGCGCGGCAGTTCGATTTGAATATAGCCGTCCTGAATTGGATATAGCTCGCCTTGTGAGACAATGGCGACGGGCGGGTAGAGTGGACTGTCCGAGGTTACACTTGCGCGCGGCGTCGGGGTGTCGTTTGTGGGAATTTCGATTTGGACAACTTGATCGTCGAACGACAATTTGAATCCCTCCAACGCGCGCAAATGCAGCCGCAGCGTGATTTGCAAAGGCGCGGCGCCAGAGCTTTGCGTAAATTGCGCGCCGCCGATGCCGCTGGCGCTATAAATATCAAATTGCGCGTGACGCCCCGTGGATCCGAACGCGATGCGATCGGCCGGCTTGTTGACTTGGATATCGAATTGCGCGGGCGGCTCGAGCGTCCAAGGCAGATTCGCGCACGCGCTCAATAGCAGCAAGCTGATAAACGTTATTATGTGACGAAACATATTAGCTGCCGCGCGGCGCGCGCTTGCTCGGCGCGTTGACGCGTTCATCCAGAATCATTACGCTGCCGCGCCCGATGGTTTTGGCTTGATACAACGCGGATTCGGCTTTTGCCAATAATACCTCGGGCGTGTCGCCCGGACGCAAAATAGTCGCGCCGATGCTGAGCGCAAGCATCAAATGCAGGTCGTGCGGAAGATTCGGCAGCGGCGCGCTTGAGAGCGCTTCGTTCAACCGTTTGAGCGTCGGTTCTAATTTAGCGGGTTCGAGATTTCGCAAGACCAAAATAAATTCATCGCCGCCCCAGCGCCCGACCCAATCATGTTTGCGCGTATGCGCGCGAATAATTTTTCCGACATAACGAATGCACTGGTCGCCCACCGCCAAGCCGTAATGGTCGTTAATTTCTTTGAAATGGTCCAAATCCAGCAGCGCCAACACGAACGGCTGCAAATGTGAAACCGCGTATTCGATTTCTTGACGCAAACGTTTTTCGCTCGCGCCGCGCGTCAGCATCTGCGTCAAATGGTCAGTGAGCGCATTGTCATCGAATTTGGTGGCGTGACGATCCAATTCCGTGATGACATACTGGGTATCAGACATGAGTTGTCCTGCGGTATCCGTATGCTGGATGGGCAGTGAAGGCAAAACTTGCTGTTCAAGATATTTTTTCAAGCTGTCGGCGGTGAGCGTGACGGGCGCGAGCAGCGCCGCAATGCCCCAACTCAATAGCAAGGTTAGCAATATTAGCGCCGCGCAGAGGAACCAAAAGAATTGCCACAGCTGCGGCGGCGCCGCGGCGCCTAACGCCAACAAATATAACCACGCGCCGAGCGCGAGCAAACTTTGCGCGCCCGCGACCAGCAGCGCGAATTTCGCGCGATAAGATACGTGATGGCGCGCGAGCCAGTTGTAAAAACGTAGCGAAGGATTTCGCATGAGTGGCGTTATTTTTTAGACGGATGTTTGCAGCGCGCGACGAAACTCGCGCCAATAGGCGGATTCGGCGGCGTACGCAAATAGCGGCAGCTCGCGCAGCTCGCGCGGCGCGTACGGCGCGTGCGGCAGCCGTTCGTCCAGCGGCGGCATCCATTGGACAAATTGCGCGCGCTGCGGCGCATCCATTTTCATCCACGTCGTATCGGGCAGCGGCAGGTCAAAACATTCGCGCACGCTCCACAATTTTTCCACGCGCGCGGTTTGCGGATAACCCTTGTTGCTGGTCCACCGAATTTGTTTGGTCGCGTGAACAATGCGCGCCAGTTCCAACAGCGGCATCACATCTTGGCGCAGATAGCTTAGGACCGCCGTGTATTCGCCGCGGGCCCATAATTCGGGCGCGCGCTTGCCGCTCATCTCGTACAAGGGCGTGCCGTCATTCAGCAGCGCCTCTTGCTTTTTGCCCGCGAGCCCCGCGCCAAGCAGCGCTTTTTGCAACGCGAGCCAATGTCCGCGCAAAAAAGTGACAATTAGCATCAAATCCACATGCGCGAGCGCAAGCTCTGCGCATTCACGCGCCATAGCTGTCTCTTGCGCCAGCACGGCAAAATCAAATGCCGTGCCGTTCCATGTCACCAGCGTATAGCCGTTGGCGCGCGCGTTTTGCAAAGCGCTCAATATTTCGACGCACGCCGCGCGCTCGATTTGCGGCGCGCCTTGAAAAAAAATCGGTTCGGGCGCGTCGCTTAGACCGAGCGCGGCGCAAGTGATGCCCAAGGGCGTTATACCGTCCCAGTGGCTGTCGTCGGGAAGCGCGCGCGCGATTTCTAAATCAAAAGCCGCGAATTTTGGCGCGAGTGATGTCATGTTTTATACAAGCTGGCTAGCACGGGCAAGTGGTCGGAACCGCTGTCGCGCGCGATGCGAAAATTTGAAACCTGCCAGCGGTCATTGTGCCAAATATAATCGTAACGCTGCAGCGGCACGGGCGAAAAAAATTTCAGCGTATGACCCAAGCCCCAGCCGCGTTCGGCAAAACTATCGCGCCAACTCGTCGCGATGATTTGATAGGTTCGAGAAGTCGCGCTCATGTTGCCATCGCACAAGATGATGGCGGGGTTCGACTCGAACGCGCCGAGTTGTCGCAGCAAGACGGACTCGGCGCGCCGCCTAGTTAGACGACTGCGCGCGAGTGTTGTGAATTGGTTCAACGGATAGTTGAGCATATTCGGCGGGGCGAGATGCGCGACAATGACTGTGACTTGGGTGTCGGGTAATTGCGCGGTCGCGCGCAAACCGCGCTCTAGCCCCGGTGATAGGAATTCTACGCGCGAAAGCGGATAGCGACTCAACAGCGCGACCGCGTGCCGTTCGCGGATGGGTTGATACACGCGATACGGATACATATCCGCGAGGGCAGTTTCGATAAAGGCGCGATTTGGCGCGCTGACTTCTTGCAAGCCCACCAAGACGGGCGCGAACTGTCGCGTCGTTTGAGCGAATGCGTCAAGGTTCCAATTCGCATAGTGCATGTTGAAACTCATGACGAGATAGCGCGCGCGCGTTGGCTCGAGTCGCAATGGGGCGCGCGGCAGAAATCGCGCGCCGAATAGAATCAAAAACGCCGCGCTCGGCGCGCCGAGCGCCAATAGCAACGCGTATTTTTGCTGCCATATCACGTACGTCAAAAAAAGCGGCAGCGGCGTAAACAGATATAACGCGCCATCGTTGAGCAGCGCCAGCAGCCAATGCGCGTCGAACCAAAAGACACGCAGCGCAAGCCAAAGCAAAGTCGCGGCGACGTACGCCCAGCCCAATCCTTCAATAACGGTCAAATTTTTTTCGTTCCGCCGCGCGCGTTATTTTTGCATCCATTCCATCGTTTTGAACGCGAGACGGTCGAGCGCCTGGACGCTCATGGCGAGATGTTCTTCTTTGGTGTCTTCGAGTTTGGTGTGCGATAAACCGCGCAGCGATTGGACAAAGAGCATCACCGTCGGCACGCCCGCGCGCGCGACTTCGGCGGCGTCATGCAGCGGACCGCTCGGCAAACGATGACCGGCGCCGGTCGCTTCTTGAATCGCTTGGTCAGTGAGCGCGCGCAATTCTTCGTTAAATAGAATTGGCTCGATTTGCCAGAGACGCGTCCAAGCTACGCTGACCTTTTCTTCCTGCGCGAATTTTTCGCTCGCTGTTTTTGCCTCTTGCAGCATTTGCGCCAATTTGTCCGCGTCGAGATGCCGTTGATCGAGCAAACAATCGCATGTTTCGACAACCGAGGTGACGATGCCCGGTTTGGTGTCCACGCGGCCCATTGTGCAGACGCCGCCGTTGCGTTTCGCGATTTCGCGAATTTCGAGTTCGAGTTTCGCGGCAGCTGCCAACGCGTCGCGGCGCAAGTGCATTGGCGTTGAACCCGCGTGCGCGGCTTGCCCGACAAAACGAATTGAATGACGTTCGACGCCATACGTGCCAAGCACGGTGCCCATCGCCAAGTTCATGCTTTCCAAAACGGGCCCCTGTTCGATATGCAGTTCGAGATACGCTTTGGCGTTTTTCAACTGCTGTTTCGCGCCGAGCGCGCGGTCAATATTGATGCCGACGCGTTCGAGCGCGTCTTGCAAACGAATGCCGTCTTTGTCTTTTAAATCGCGCAACTCGGCGGGGTTCATATGTTGCGACGCGGATGATGAACCAAAGAGCGAACGTCCAAAACGCGCGCCCTCTTCGTCCGCCCAATCCACCAATCGAATGGTGACAGGCGGCGTGCCTTGCGACGCGATGTGCCGCAATACTTCGACGCCTGCGAGTAAATTCAGACAGCCGTCGAGCCAGCCGCCGTTCGGGACCGAATCAATGTGTCCGCCGATGAGCAGCGTGTCTTCGCTCGCGCCGACGAGCGTCGCCCATTGATTGCCCGCTTCATCCACTTCGACTTCGATGGGTAAATCTTCCAATTTTTCGCGCATGAATTTGCGCGCGGCAATCCAAGTATCCGTAAAGGCGACACGCTGCGCGCCATCAGCATCGCCCGTGAGCGCGCGCAATTCTTTTAAATCAGCGATAGCGCGCTGCGGGTCAAGTCCGGTTGAATTATATGACATTGGTTTTTTTCCTTCCTGACAAATTATAAATTTGTCTTACGTTGCCACTCGCTTTCTAAAATCCCATAATACACCAAATCTTCGAGGCGGTCCCAGCGTAAAAAATGTTGGCGGAGCGTGCCTTCGTATGTCATGCCGCTTTTTTGCATCACGCGCCCGGAGGCGGGATTGCGCGCAAAGTGCGCGGCATGGACGCGATTTAGATTCAATGTTTCAAACGCAAAGCGCAAGACGGCACGCGCCGCTTCGGTGGTATAGCCCTGATTCCAAAAGGGAACGCCTAACCAATAGCCCAGCTCGGCGCGCCGATGCTGCGAATGTATCGTCAAGCCGATCGCGCCGATGAGCTCGTTGGTTTCGCATTGTACCATCGCGAATATCGCCGCGTCGCCGCGCCGCCATTCGTTCGCGTGTTCGCCAATCCATTCTTCCGCCGCGCCATCGGGATATGGGTGCGGAATGTTGCCGGTCATTTCGGCGATTTCGCGCGCGCCCGCGAGCGTTTGCACGCGCGGCGCATCGCGCAGCTCAAAGGGGCGCAGAATCAAACGCGCAGTGTCAAGTGTCGGAAGCGAAACAGTCACAGTCAACCTCGAAATAATAGCGCGCGCTGTCTTGCGCGCGCTCACGGCGTTGAAATTTCCAAGCGTTTATGTGTTTGGGAATTCTCTATGGCCAATCAATTTGCGGCGAACGATAAAAGGGAATGCCCATTTGCGCCCACTGCGCGCCGTGCGCGGCGACGCGTTTGCGATATGAATCCCAGTTGCGCGCGGCTTGCGGCGACCAGCCGATTTCGGCGATAGCGGTGAGGCGCGGAAAAGTCATGTACGCGATATCGTCCAGCGTCAACAAAGTTTCCGACCACAACGGCGCTTCTATGCCCAAAATATTTCGTTCGGGGATGTCCGGGAGCAGCGTCGCGGGCTCCCAGTTATAAGCGTCTTGTACCTCCACATAGCCCGCCCAATGCAAACCGAGCGGCGACTGTTCGTTGTATTGCATGTCCAGATACGCGTGTTTGGCGGGCGAAAGGATTACGCCGACGTCAGATTGCGCCGCGGCGGCGGCATGATCGCCGCGCCAGATTTGGACGATAGTCTGCGCGGGAATTTTAGCTTGCGCGATTTCTTCCCAGCCGACCATACGTTTGCCGTGCTTGCGCACGATGGTTTCGAGGCGTTCGATAAATTGAATGTACGCGCCTTTGTCGGTCGCGTGCGCTTCATCGCCGCCGAGATGAAGATAAGCGCCCGGCGTCATGGCGGCGAGTTCGCGGATTACGTCATCCAAAAATTGATAGGTGATTTCTTGATCGAGGCACAGCGAACTAAAACCGACCTCGATGCCGTTATACAATTCGCGCGCGACGCCGTCGCAGTTTAATTCCGCATAGGACGCGAGCGCGGCGTTTGTATGTCCGGGGGTGTCAATTTCGGGAACGAGCGTGATAAAACGTTCGGCGGCATATTGAACGAGGGCGCGATATTCGTCCTGCGTATAATAGCCGCTGTTCTTGCCATTCACGCCGCTGCTGCCGCCGATGGCGGTTAATTTGGGCCACGCTTGAATTTCGATGCGCCACCCTTGGTCGTCCGTCAAATGCAGATGCAAGCGATTCAATTTATAGCGCGCCAGCCAATCTATATAGCGTTTGACATCTTCGACCTTGAAGAAATGGCGCGCGACGTCGAGCATCGCGCCGCGCCAGACAAAACGCGGTGTGTCGCGAATGCTGCCGGTTGGAACGCGCCACGTCGTGGCGGTTTGCGCGGATGTTTCTGGCGCGCCCACGACAAGTTGACGCAAGGTTTGAATGCCGTAAAACAATCCCGCCGGTTTTGCCGCGCGAAGTAAAATCCCGTCCGACGCGATGTTTAATTCGTAACCTTCGTCGCCCAATGATGGGTCTGCGTGCAAGGAAAGAATGATGCCGTTGTGCGAACGCCCGGTCGGCTCGGCGACGATACTCCAGGCGTAACCGGTCAGTTGACGCAAGTCATCCGCCAAGAAATTCGCGACGCGCAGCGTGTCGGTTGTCGCGGGCGCGATAAAGATTTGCGCGGCGGCGTCCAATCTAAATTCATTGTGCGTTGGCGCGATGAAGACGGGAAGGGGAATCAGATTTTCTATTTTCAGCATGAGCTTTTCCATGAAAGATTGTTTCAAAATTTGCGATGACGTCCGGCGCGGCGGGACGCCAGTCCGAATCAAAAACTTGCGCGAACGCAGCTGCGACGCGCGCGCGCGCCTCGTCCATTTCAATCGCGCGGCCGAGCGCGCGCGTCAGCGATGTGACCGGTTTGTCGGGAATGCCGCATGGCACAATTAGTTGAAAA
Source organism: Anaerolineae bacterium (assembly GCA_021463195.1). Classification (GTDB taxonomy): domain Bacteria; phylum Chloroflexota; class Anaerolineae; order UBA4142; family SHND01; genus SHND01. The sequence goes on along the minus strand of JAJTXZ010000061.1, from coordinate 7,865 downwards.
TGTTCCATCTGCGGATTCACGTTTAGCGCAAAGCCGTGATACGTAATCCAACTTTCGATGCGCGCGCCGATCTGCGCGATTTTGGCTTGGGGGTGTTTGCGGCGTTCTAACGCGTCGTTCGTCGGATTGTCCACCCACACGCCGACGAGTTTTGAATCGCGCTTGCCGTTTGCGTTCAAACCGGCGCGCTGCGCGTTCAAACCGAATCCGCGCAGTGTTTCGATTAAAACTTGTTCGAGCGAGCGCACATACCAGCCCACATCCATCCGAAAATTCCGCAAATCCAAAATCGGATAGCCGACCAACTGTCCGGGGCCGTGATACGTTACATCGCCGCCGCGTTCGACGCGGTGAATTTCGATTCCGAGTTCATTCAAAAATTCGCGTGACGCGAGAATGTGTTCGTCGCGCGCGTTGCGCCCGAGCGTGAACACGGGTGGATGTTCGAGCAGCAAGAGTGTGTCGGCGCATTCACCGCGTTTGCGCGCGTCAACCAGCGCGTGCTGTAACGCGAGCGCGTCGGCATAAGGCACGCGGCCGAGATTGACCAGGGTGATGACAGAGGACATTTGACTTTGCCAAGCGCGATTCGCAAGCGCTAGCTGCCGTTTGTGATTTCGCGCAGCACGCTCAAGAGTTGAACCGTATCGGGCAATTCGCCGGGCTTGAAATATTTTATCCAGCGCACGATGCCTTGGCGGTCAATAATAAAGATCGCGCGGTCGGGGCGCCCGAATTCGTCGTTAAAGACGCCGTATGCTTGAGCCGCTTGGCCATGGGGCCAAAAATCGGCGACGAGTGGATAGCTAATGCCGCCGAGCCATTTGCCCCATGCTTCTTTGGAAGAAATTGGGTCGCATGAAACAGCCAGAACCTGACTGTGTAATCCTTCGAATTCGTCCATAAAGGCATCTAACGAAGGAATCTGGCGATCTCAGGTTGCGGTAAAAGCGAATGGATGAAACGCCAATACGATATTTTTCTCGCCGCGATAGGCGCTCAATTCCACGTCCACGCGTTTTACATCGGGTTTGGTAATGACGCCGCGCAGTTGGAACGCGGGGGCGTTGTCGCCGGGATTCAATTTGTGGTCAGCCATTTTAATAATCAATTCCTTTTTGGGCGAGGATGCCTTTTTGATACGGATGTTTGATTTCGCGCATTTCGGTTACGAGGTCGGCGCGGTCAATCAATTCTTGCGGCGCGTAGCGGCCGGTAAAGACCAAAGTCACGGCGGATGGTTTTGCGTCGAGGAATGTCATTATATCGTCCAGCGCCAGCAAGCCGGCGGCAAGCGTGCCGTTGATTTCGTCCAGAATGAGCAGGTCGTATTTGAGCGAGAGCATTTGAGCGCGCGCGAATTCGAGCGCTTGGCGCGCGGCGTCGCGATGTTCCGCCTCGGTGTGCGCGTCGTCCAGAATTTTATAAAAGCCCAAGCCCATCGGCGCGATTTCAAAATCGGGCGCGAGCCGTTGACTGCTTTCAAGTTCGGCGTAATGCCAGTCGCCTTTGCCGAATTGAATCATCAAGACTTGCCAGCCGCGTCCGACGGCGCGCAATGCCATGCCTAACGCGGCGGTGGTTTTGCCCTTGCCGTTGCCGGTGTACACAATGACGAGGCCGTGTTCGCTCTTTTCTTTGGCGCGCATGCGCGCGCCCGGTTTGGGTTTAGCTGTAGGTTTCATGTGTTTTCGCGCGCGCGGCGGATTTCTACGCCGGCGCTTTCGACGACGCCGCGAATGGGCGGCGGTTGTTTGCGCACATAGATTGTCGCCGCTTGAATCGGAAATTTTTGAAATAGCGCGTCGGAGATTTTGCGCGCGAGCGCTTCGAGCAGCAGTGATTCGGTGTCTTCGACCAGATGGCGCACGGTTTTAAAGACATCCGAGTAGCTGATTGTATCGGCGAGGTCGTCGCTCTCGCCCGCGCGCGTGAGGTCGTATTCGATTTCGACATCTACGATGATGCGCCCGCCGACGACGCGTTCTTCTGGCGAGACGCCATGTTTGCCGTGAAATTGCGCGCCGCGCAGAATAATTTTATCGCTCATTGGAAAGGATTGTACAGCCAAAATGATGTGTGTCAATCGCGCGCGCGCTAGAATCGTAAATGTTTGACCGAAAGTCCGCGACTGTTTAATTCATTGAGCGAGTTGATGCCGATGTGCAAATGCGATGCTACATGCTCGGCGGTGACGCGTTGATCGCTCTCTTCGGTTTTGACTCCTTCGGGCGTCATCGGTTGATCAGACACGAGCAGCAGCGCGCCGGTTGGAATGGTATTGTAAAAACCGACGGTAAAAATCGTCGCGGTTTCCATATCAATCGCCATCACGCGCAGGCGGCGCAGATATTTTTTAAATTCTTCGTCATGTTCCCAGACGCGGCGATTTGTCGTGTACACTGTGCCGGTCCAATAATCGCGCTCGTGCAGTTTGATGGTGCTGGAAACGGCTTTTTGCAAACTAAAGGCGGGCAGCGCCGGCACTTCGGACGGAAAATAATCGTTGGAGGCGCCTTCGCCGCGAATCGCCGCGATCGGCAAAATTAAATCGCCCAGCTGATTTTTCTTTTTCAAGCCGCCGCATTTGCCGAGAAACAAACATGCTTTTGGTTTGAGCGCGCTCAACAAGTCCATGACGGTCGCGGCGTTGGCGCTGCCCATGCCAAAATTAAGGATGGTGATATTGTTGGCGGTGGCGGTTTGCATGGGACGCTCTAGGCCGCGCATCGCCACGCCATGCCATTCGGCAAAGAGTTTGACGTAATTGTTGAAATTGGCCAGTAGAATATATTCGCCGAATTCCGTGAGCGGAACGCCGGTGTAACGCGGCAGCCAGTTGGTGACAATTTTTTCTTTGGTGTTCATGGCGCTTGAAAATCGCGACAGCATATGGGCAAGCGCGCCGCCAGCGTGTCGCGTATGTTCGTGCTATAATGGCACGCGCGCTATATTTTATATGTGAAAGGATTTTGTATGCCAAGCCAACAATGGAATACCCCGCCCGCGCTGGAGATTGATGTCGCGAAAAAGTATCGCGCGACCATTGCGACTAATCGGGGCGATATCGAGATTGAACTGTATCCGCAGTATGCTCCGCAGTCGGTGAATAATTTTGTGTTTCTCGCGCGACAAGGATTCTACGATGGCGTGACTTTTCATCGCGTCATTCCCAATTTTATGATTCAAGGCGGCGACCCGACGGGCAGCGGACGCGGCGGTCCGGGCTATCGCTTTGGAGACGAATTCACGGGCAATCCGCTGCGCCATGAAACGGGCGTCCTCTCGATGGCGAACGCGGGCCCCGGCACTAACGGCAGTCAATTTTTTATCACGCATTCGCCGCAGCCGCACCTTGACGGTAAACACACTGTTTTTGGCAAAGTGACCAAGGGGCAGGATGTGGTGAACGCGGTTCGGCAGGGCGATGTGATGAACAAGGTGACGATAACCGAAACATAGCCGTTGCGCGCTAATCCTGAAATCGCTCAATTTTCGCCGCATGGAATGTATGGATGGCGAATTGGAATAAAATCCGTTCTTGATTTTTTCGAGGACGGGTTTTTTTTGCGTGTTGTCACGCAAAGCGGTTTAATCAGGATAGAACTGGGCAAAGGCGCGTGACCAAGAACGCTATGTTAAAACGTGATGACGCGATAGAGTGACGGCGCGAGACGCTTTTGCGATTCGTGTATGCGCGCGCGTCACGGCGCGGTTTCGAAAAGTCGCGCCGCCTCGTATGCTTTGTATGAACTCCGCACGAGCGGCCCTGCCGCGATGTAGGTGAATCCCATTTTCATTCCTTCGGTCTTGAGCAGTTTAAAGACGTCGGGATGAATATATTCCATCAAGGGGTAATGTCGGCGCTTGTCGGTCGGACGGAGATACTGTCCAATCGCAAGCAAATCCACCGCGTGCGCGCGCAAATCGCGCATCGTTTCCAACACTTCGTCCGTCGTTTCGCCGAAACCCAAGAGAATCGAAGATTTTGTTTTGCGTGTAGGATCGAGCGTCTTGACCGCGCGTAAAATGTTCAAAGTCTGTTCATAGCCCGCGCGTCGGTCGCGCACGATGGACGTCAACCGCCGCACTGTTTCAATATTTTGCGCGATGACTTGGGGCTGCGCGTCCACGATTTTTTTCATTAGCGTCGCGTCGCCGCCAAAGTCGGGCGTCAAGACTTCGATGATGGTGCGCGGCGAGCGCGCTTGAATTTCGCGCACGGTTTGGGCGAAAATGGCGGCGCCGCCATCGGGCAAATCGTCGCGATCTACAGAAGTGATGACGACGTAATTCAGATTCATTTGCGCGATGGCTTCGCCGACGCGGCGCGGTTCATCCACATCCACGATGCCGCGCGGGTTACCTGTCGTTACCGCGCAAAAGCGGCACGCGCGCGTGCACGTGTCGCCGAGAATCATAATCGTCAGCGTTCCCGCGCCCCAACATTCGCCAATATTCGGACAGCGCGCTTCGCTGCACACAGTGTTTAATTCGAGCGTGCGGATGAGACTTTTGAGACGCGTGTATTCTTCGCCAAACGGCGCGCGCACGCGAATCCATTCGGGATGGCGGCGTGGGGGAGGGGGCGTTTCTTGGAGTGATTGAGACGGGTCAGACATATTCGCGTACAAGGTTCCAGATATGGCGGCGGCATGTCCAGAAAGTGATTGGAGATTAGAGGATTGCGCTCTAATCTCCAATCATTATACTGTTTCAACGTAGCTGGGGCGAAACGAAAAGCGCGCCGCGCGGAGCGCTATCGGCGATAGCGGTCCATCAATTTGTCGAACGAGTATGCGCCTTTGGTCGCTTTTTGGCGGACGCCGCTGTAGGCATCGTCATACGTCGGGCGCTCCTCTTGGTAATATTTACCGAGATATAACGTCTCTTCGTTCATCGCATACATCATCGCCGCCGCTTTATCGGCTGGGTTATGTTCAGCGGGCAGCGGTTTGGTCACTTCTTTAAAGTGATTGTACGTGTCATAAAAGGTTACGCAAGGCGAATAGACTTGGAGAAATGAAAAACCTTTGTGCGCGATCGCTTGTTTGATGAGGTCGGTCATCTCTTTGGGTTTAGACGAAAAGGCGCGTCCGAGCCATGTCGCGCCCGACACGAGCGCCAAAAGCAGCGGATTCAACGGGCGATCCACATTGCCATAAGGCGTGGATTTCTTTTCGAGTCCGAGCGGCGAAGTGGGCGACGCTTGTCCTTTGGTCAAACCGTAAATTTCATTGTCCATCACAATATAGGTGATGTTTACATTGCGGCGCGCGGCGTGCGGAAAGTGTCCCATGCCGATGCTGAACGCGTCGCCGTCGCCGCCGACCGCGCAGACGACCAATTCGGGACGCGCCATTTTAATGCCGGTTGCCAATGGCAGCACGCGCCCATGCACGCCGTGAAAACCATACGAATTGCAGAACGCGGGAAAGCGTCCTGAACAGCCGATGCCCGACGCAATCACGAGTTGTTCTGGCGGAATGCCGAGTTCGGAGACGGCTTTGTAAAACGACGACAAGACGCCAAAGTCACCACAGCCGGGGCACCAAATCGGTTTGACCTCGCTCTTGTAATCGTTCGGTTTCAGATTGACCGTTTCAAATTGAAATGGAATTATTTGTGGTTCACTCAACATCATATACCTACGCTTTCACCTTTAGCTGCGCGTACACTTCGTTAATCTTTTTGTATACCTCGCGCGCGGCGAGCGGTTGTCCGCCGTACTGGGTCAGGGCGATAATTTCGCGTTCGAATTGCGCTTGGAGCATGCGCCCGAATTGTCCGGCGTAATTCAATTCGGGGACGATAATCGCTTGGCGGTTTGCGATAAACGCGCCGATATGGTCAACCGGCAGCGGGTACAATAATTTTGGATACAAGACCGCGACGGGCATGTCGTTGCTTTGCGCGCGGAGAACCGCTTCTTTGACCGGGCCGATGGTCGAACCCCAGCCCACAATCGCCACTGGCGCGTCGAGGTCGCCATACGTCTCGAACATTTCCCATTCGGCGTAATCTTTGACAGCGTTCGCGAGTTTGCGCGCGCGTTTTTTGAAATTGCGGATGTGCGCTTCGGGCGTGTAAATCGGCGCGCCGCTCTCGGCTTTTTCCAAACCTTCTGCCGTGTATTGGCCGCCGGGCATTCCGGGCAGCGACATGGGTGAGATGCCGCTATCGGTGACTTTGTAGCGCAGATATTCGCGCGCGCCGCTGCCGTCGCCGCTCGCGCCATTATGTCCCGAGTCAACGCTCTGCGGGTCCCATAAAAGGCGCGGTTCCAGTTTCACTTTGTTCAGATCGAACGGCGGAATCGTAACGACGCGCACGCTCATATCTTGGTCGCTGAGCAGAATAACGGGCGTCTGATATTTTTCAGCGAGATTGAACGCGTGGACGGTTTGATAGAAACAATCTTCGACCGAAACGGGCGCGACGACGATACGCGGCGCGTCGTCGGCGGCGCCAAAAATCGCCAGACGCAAATCGCCTTGCGAGACTTTGGTTGGCATGCCGGTCGAGGGCCCCGCGCGCTGCACATCCACCAGCACCAACGGAATTTCGGTCATGGTCGCGTGACCCAACGCTTCCACCATCAGCGCGACGCCGGGGCCCGATGTGGCAGTCATGGAACGCGCGCCGGCGAACGAGCCGCCGAGACACATGTTAATCGCGGCGATTTCGTCTTCGGCTTGAATCATGGTGCCGCCGATTTGCGGAAATTCCGCCGCGAGAAATTCCATAATGTCGGACGCGGGCGTAATTGGATAACCGGCGTAAAAGCGGCAGCCGCCCGCAATCGCGCCCATCGCTAGCGCTTGATTGCCATTCATAACGAGGCGGTCTTCTTGAATGCCGCCGCTCGCGGGAATCAAATGATAGGGCGATTCCGCCGCGATATTTTGTTCGACGTAATCATAGCCCGTTTTCAACGCGAGCAAATTTTGGTCGAGCAATTCTTTTTTGCGTCCCAGTTGGCGTTTGACGACCTCGACCGCTTTGTCGTACGGCAAATCAAAAAGTTTGATCATCGCGCCGATGGTGATGATATTGCGCCCACGCGTAAAAGTGATTTTCTTGGCGAGATCATTCAACGGCAGCGCGTATTGGGTGATGCCGTCGCCGTTCGACGCGGGCGGCTTGCTGTCATTTGAATTGTAGATTAAAAAGCCGCCGGCTTTGATGAGATGGTAATAATTGTCAATGGATTCCTGGTCGAACGCGATGAGCATCTCTACGCTGTCGCCTTGCGAATAGACCGGTTCTTCCGATGTCCGCAGTTGGAACATGACATGTCCGCCCTTGATTTCGGCAGGAATGGTTCGGGTGGTATAAACTTCGAGTCCCGAATATGCGGCGATGCGCGCGACGATTTCGCCGGTGGTGATAATGCCGCCTGCCGCCGAGTCGCCGCCGACGCGCACAGTTAAATCAACTTGAGCCATTACAAATACTCCGTGAGATAGAAATTAGAGCGTGAAGACAGAGCCAGCAGCCGACCCACGCGCCACTTGGCGGTCTCCAAGTTTGAATGCGATAGAGCTTGAAAAGGTTTTGGACGCCCAGACCTTTTGGATTTTCGGACATTCGAAAGATCGCGGCGGGCAGCTGTCCAAAACATTATCTGAATAACCGATGTTACACAATAGTACGGCAAATTTAAAATTTGCCGTACGTTTGCGCGCTATTTTTCAGCGAGTGCGCGTTGCGCGCGCCATTTCGTCTGAATGATTTGCGCGCGTAACGAACGCCTAGAGCGAATTCCTAGTGCATCTTTAACGGACTTGTTGTGTGTCAAGACCTTTGGGGTTTTCGACGCGGGTGCGCCAAACCAAGCAAATTGCCCAGAAACCCCAAAGGTC
>JAJTXZ010000060.1 GCA_021463195.1 Anaerolineae bacterium | reverse complement strand
GACCTTTGGGGTTTCTGGGCAATTTGCTTGGTTTGGCGCACCCGCGTCGAAAACCCCAAAGGTCTTGACACACAACAAGTCCGTTAAAGATGCACTAGGTTGTTTGAGCGGGAACGTCCGCAGGGACGTTTCGTGTTTTTGTTGGCGCGAATTCGATTCGCCCGCAAACTGACGGAGTTTGGTATAATCGTTAACGCAATGGCAAAATTTCAAGTTCTGAGCCGACAGCCCGAAAAACTTGTTTTGGGCAAAGGCGGAGCTAACGGATTGGGCAGTCTGATTGGCATTGTGGCTTCGGCGCTCGTGGTGTGCGTGGGCATGACCGCGTTAATTGAAGAAGGCGCTTTGTTCAATCCGGTGATGGTCGTGATTGGTCTCATCGTCACGATATCGCTCTTGAGCGCGGCGTCAGGCGCGCTGCGTTCCACGCGCATAGTGATTGATGGCGCGCAACGACTTGCTACGCGCGAGGATAAAATTTTTCTCTTGCCTTGGCGTCGTCAAATGTTGGCGTCGAATACTATTCGTGAGGCGCGAGTTTCCGCGCCGAATATCCAAAATAATTTGCGACGGGCGGCGTTTTCGATATGGCAAGTCGAATTGCGCGATGTGGATGGCGCGACGTTAGTGGTGAATGAGCGCGGCGCCTATGCCGAGATGCGCGCGTTGGCGGAAGAAGTGGGCGCGTTACTTGGATTGCCTGTGCGCGACTCGGCTGAAAAAGCGTCCGCGCTTGACGCGCGCGCGGAAATATTCGCGACGACTCAACCCGAGTCGCTCCGACCGCGCGCGCAAGCGCAAACGAGCGCGCCGCGCGAATCATCAAGCGTATTGTTAAACGAGCCGGCGGCGCAAATGGCTGCGCTGCAAGCGGGCATTCAAACTGCCGCGAATGCGCCGCCGAGTCAAACGCAAATGAGCGCGCGAATGCCGGTCTTGGAAATGGGGATGCCGATGGCATTCAGCGAAATGATGGCGTTTGCGACGAATGCGGCGACGCTCGCGCAAACAAAGGATGCCGCCGTCGGGGACGCGCGGTTGGCGTTGTCGCAAAATGCGACGATGAATCCGATTGAATATGCGTTGCCGCCGCTTGCGGGTATGACGCAAATGTCCGCCGCCGCGCTGTTTCCGCCAATGATGGATTTGCCCGCGCTCGAGCCGTTGACGCTTGATACAAAAACGCTGGATGGCGGCGCGTTTGCGCTGCCTGAAAGACAACCCGCGGTTGAGCCAACCCCGCGCGCCGACGACGCGTGGGGCGCGCGGGAAAGTGTTGCGGCGCGTCAAGCCGCGCAGGCGCAATTTCACGCGGCGCGGCAGCTGCATGCGCAAAATAATTTCGCGGACGCGCAAGCGGCATACGAGCAGGCGTTGGATAATGACCCGGGCAACGCGCACGCGCATAACGATCTCGGCGTTTTATTTTTGCAGCAGCGTAAAATGGCAGAGGCGGAGCGCGCATTTCGCAAAGCGATTGCGTTGGACCCGTTCTTGGCGTCGGGACGATATAATTTGGGCGTTGTGTTGCAGCGTTTGGGCAAACGTCAAGCCGCGCAGGAACAATTTCGTTTGGGCGCGATGTATTCAGCCGGGCTGGCGCAAGATTTTCAAATGGCGTTGGAAGGCGGCGCGAACGCGCCAATGTTGAGCGCTGGAGCGGCGCGCTAGAAAGCGGAACATGTCTTTGCCTTTGATTCAAAATAGTTTGTCGAAAACCGAAATCGTCGCGATCGCGCGCGCGCATTTGCAAGCGCAGGGTTTGACGATTGCGGAAATTGATGCGACGCGGCCGTGGGGCGCGTTTTTGCGTATTGTCAATGCGGATGCGGACCGCTTTGTCGCCGCGTATTATGGCGATATTCCAGTGGCGGAATACGCGCAGCGCGGCGAACGCAGTCCGAAAATTTTGCTCGTCGCGCCGCAGCAACGTTTATCATGGCAATATCACCGCCGTCGCGCGGAATTGTGGCGCGCGCTGCGCAGCGATGTGGGCGTGTATTTGAGCGTGACCGATACGCCGCCGCCAGCGCAAACCATTTTACGCGCGGGCGAAGAAATTGAACTCGCGTGCGGGATGCGCCATCGGTTGGTTGGGTTGGACACGTGGGGCGTGGTCGCGGAGATTTGGATTCATACCGACCCGCAGCGGCTTTCGGATGAAAATGATATTGTGCGATTGCAAGACGATTATGCGCGGACGTAGGGTCAAAGCATTGACAGGCGCGAACGCGAATCGAGTCGCAACTGTCAATGTCAATATTTTGCCTCCTCAATGAAAATGAAATTCTCCACTCTTGTAGATTATCTCGCGCAGCTTGAAGCGACGAGCAAGCGTTTGGAAATGACGCGCATTCTCGGCGAATTGTTCAAACACGCCGCGGTGGACGATATTGCCGCGATTGTGTATTTGACGCAAGAGCGCCTCGCGCCCGCGTACGAAGCGATTGAATTTGGGATGGGCGAAGCGCTCATCGCGCAAGCGGTCGCGCAGGCGACGCAGACGCCATTGGCGGACGTGAAAAAATTGTACAAAGAGCGCGGCGATTACGGCATTGTCGTCGAAGAATTGAGCAAAGCGAAAAGTAAAAAGTTGGACGTGGACGCGGTGTTTGAAAAATTGCGCGAGATTGCGACGACGGGCGGCGAGGGCAGCGTAGAAAAACGCGTCGGCTTGCTCGCCGATTTATTGAAACAATCGAGTCCGCGCGAGGCGCGTTATCTCTTGCGCGTGCCGATGGGGCGTTTGCGCTTGGGCGTCGGCGATGTGACGGTTCTCGATGGTTTGTCGTGGAGTGAAACGGGCGACAAAAGTTTGCGTCCCGATTTGGAACGCGCGTACAACATTACGAGCGATTTGGGACTCGTCGCGACGACGTTCAAAAAAGATGGCGTCAAAGGATTAAAGAAATTAAAAATCACCGTCGGCAAGCCGATCCGCATGGAACTGGCGGAACGCGCGAAAAGCGCGCAAGAAATTATCACGCGGCTGGGCGAGTGCGCGCTGGAACCCAAAGTGGACGGTTTTCGCGTGCAAGCGCACAAGGACGGCGACAAGGTGCGAATGTTTTCGCGCAATTTGGAAGAGACGACGCCAATGTATCCCGATGTCGCGGACGCGGTGCGAAAACAGATTCAAGCGAAACGCGCGATTCTGGAAGGCGAGGCGATTGCGTATGATCCGGATACCGGAGATTTTTTGCCGTTTCAAGAGACGAGTCAGCGCCGCCGCAAGTACGGGATTGACGAAATGACGCAATCGCATCCATTGAAATTGCTTGCGTTCGATGTGTTGTGGATTGACGGCGAAGATGTGACAGGCGTGCCGTATGAAGAACGACACAAACGTTTGGGCAAATTGATTGCGGAGGGTCCCGGCATTCAACTCATTGAACAGATTTATGTCACCGAGCCGAAACAGGTTGACGAATTTTTCATGGCGAAAATCGAAGCGGGACTCGAAGGCATCATGGCGAAACGGCTCGATTCGACGTATCAAGCGGGCGCGCGCAATTTTAATTGGATGAAATTCAAGCGCGCGTATCAAGGACATTTGCGCGATACGGTAGACGTGGTCGTCGTCGGTTATTTGCGCGGGCGCGGACAGCGCGCGAAATTCGGCGTCGGCGCGCTGCTGTGCGCGGTGTACGATAAAAAGAATGACCGCTTTCGCACGGTGGCAAAAGTGGGTTCGGGACTCACGGAATTGGAGTTTGCCGAGTATTACGAAAAATTGAACGCGATTGCGTTGGAGCACAAACACGCGCGCGTAGATTCGAACATGATTCCTGATGTGTGGGTGGAACCGAAATATGTGATGGAGGTGCAGGCGGACGAAATCACGCGCAGTCAAATTCACACGGCGGGCATGTACGGCGATGAAGCGGGTTACGCGTTACGTTTCCCGCGCGTAGTGAATCCGAACCGCGCAGATAAATCGCCCGAAGACGCGACGACGGAAAAAGAAATTATGGAGATGTTTGAAAAGCAGACGCGGAGTGAGGTGAAGGAGTGAAGGAGGCGCGCTATGGAGGTTCATGAATTAGTGATTGAAATGAAATTGCTCGAGCGGCGCTTGACGCTGTATGAAGAAAAATACGGCGTCTTGAGCGAGGACTTTTACTCCGCGCTGATGTTAGGACAACTCGCGGAATACGATGCGTTCGATGAAACGCGCGCTGATTTCAGCCGATGGAAAGGCATTTATGAGACATGGCAGCGACGTAAAAAGGCGTATCGTGAAAAACTACAGACGCGGCAGTTGAATCAAGTGTTGCGTGTGCAGCCCGCGTATTGAGATGGAAAATCCTCTCAAGTCGCTCAATGCGTACAGTGAATTGATTGCAGAATTGATTGGCAAATCAAACGTGTCAAGTTCAACACTGACCGTTTGGTCAGACAGTCCATACACGGGAATCGCGGAAGGAGAAATCTATTTTACGAACAATCTGCGTTTGCGGATGAGAGAAGAAGTTGATTTCGACGAAGGTGTCATTATTTCGTACGGCTACGAGGTCTATCGTGGTGAAGAACGCTTGTATTGGTACGATGATTTTCCGCATCCAGATGATGCAAATCTTGCCGCGACATTTCCACATCATAAACACGTTCCACCTGACATCAAACACCATCGCATTCCCGCGCCGAATATCGGTTTTGAGCAGCCAAATTTACCAGCGTTGATTCGGGAGATTGGGGAAATTGGCGAAGCATCCGAAACATCTCAATAAAGAGACGAGATGAGGAGCAGAAAATTATTGCGATGTTTGAAAAGCAGGGTCGGACGGCGGTGAAAGAGTGATGAACGAATTGATGAACGTGTATCGTACTGACTCCAACCAAATCCAAATCCACAACGAAGACGTAATGAATCTCTATGCTCAATGGGATTCACCTATTGTTATTGTTTGCGATGGTCCTTATGGTGTCAAGGGATTCAAGGGTGACTTGTACACGCCCGACGGATTGGATGAATGGTACGCGCCGCATATTGCCAAATGGACCGAAAAAGCGACGCCGCAGACAACGCTTTGGTTTTGGGGCATCGAGCGCGGTTGGGTCAAAGTACATCCTGTTTTAGAAAAATATGGCTGGGAGTTTCGCGCGTGCAATGTTTGGGATAAAGGGATTGAACACATCGCAGGAAACTCAAATACAAAATCGCTGCGACAACTTCCAATCGTTACAGAAATTTGCGTGCAGTACGTAAAGAAACCGCAGTTTCGCGCAAACGGTGAAACGCTCTCGATGAAAGATTGGCTGCGTTATGAGTGGAAGCGCACGGGGTTGCCGTTTTCTAAAACAAACGAAGCGGCGCAAGTTGAAAATGCCGCAACGCGCAAATGGTTCACCGATGATTGGCTGTGGTACATGCCGCCTGCCGAAGCATTTGAAAAACTCGTTGAGTACGCGAATCAGTTTGGCGCGCCAAATGGACGCCCTTATTTTTCGATAGACGAAAAAAATTCGCTGACAAAACAAGATTGGGAAAAACAACGCGCGAAATTTTACTGCCCGTTGGGTGTGACGAATGTATGGCGACAATCGCCGCTGAATGGTTCGGAACGGTTAAAGAATGGAACAAAGGCATTGCATCTGAATCAAAAACCGCTCAAGTTGACGCGAATGATTATTGAAATGTCTTCCGATGCGGGCGATTTGGTGTGGGAGCCATTCGGGGGTTTATGCACGGGAGCGATTGCGGCACATCAACTCAAGCGAAACTATGCGGGGGCAGAGGTGAATGAGGAGGTTTATCGCGAGGCAATCAAACGGATGAAAGCGCATTTAGCGCAGCCGACGCTTGAGTTGTACAAGTTGGCGTAATCCTTCGTCCGTTCGCAGGCGTTGGCGTGCCCAAATTGAAATCGGCGCGCCGAAAAATTCTTGCTGCAAAATTTTTGTTTTGAATTGTTCCAATTCGACATGGCGAATACGGTCTATTTTCGAAAAGTTGGTATCAATGCGATAAGGATACTTGGCGAGCAATTGGCGTAACCGTTTTTGATATTCGGGCATGTGAGAATATTGCTTGCTATTCTCGCCCCAGTCGGAGACGATGCGCTGCGCTTGCGCAAACTGTTTGGGTTTGCCTTGAAATTTGTAGCCGATGACGTTGGTTTGTTGCAGGTTTTTAGTGCGTGCGCGCGTGTCTTCGGGTTCAAGAATGATATAGTCAGGGGGATTGTGATAATGTGTGTCGCGCGCATTTGCCAAACTTGACGCCGTACCTGCAAAGACGCCGATAATTTTTGGTTTGCCGTACAACAAAAATTCCGGCAGCCACGCGATGATTGCTACGCGCGTTTGCTCTTGGAAAAAGCGAGTTTGCGAATCACGAAAGCGCGCAGTGATTTCCGTCGCCAAGGGGAACCAGGTTTTGATTTCGATGCCCGGCTTGACTGGATTTTCCCAATCGAAAATTGTATCTGGAAATCCGGGGTCTTGTCTTTTCCATTTACCACGATATGCCGCCCAATCGTGCTGATTGAGAATATTCACAAGCGAGTATTCAATCATGTTGCCAATGAGCGGTGAAAGTTTAGAAACAACCAGCGCAAGATGACGGGCGTATTCCAAATCTGGCGGTTTGGATACAGCAAGCACATCCAAATGCCCAAAATTGAAATTGATTTATCCCGCGCCACGCGCCTGCTTCAACCCGGGCCCATCGTTCTCGTCACCGCGAAATTCAAAAACAAGGCGAACGTGATGGTCGCCGCGTGGGTGATGAATTGCAGCAATGACCCGCCGATGGTGGCGCTCGCAGTGCATCCCGCGCGCTTTACGCATGACTTGATTGTCAAGAGCGGACAGTTTGCATTGAACTTTCCGCCGCGTCCGCTGCTCGACAAGGTGAAAAAAATCGCCGCAGCGTCAGGTGAGGAAGTGGACAAATTCGTCACTAATAAATTGACGCTGTACGAAGGCAAGCAGGTCAACGCGCCGTTGCTTGTGGAATGTATCGGGCATCTCGAGTGCGGCGTCGTGGATACGGTGCGCGCAGGCAATCATACATTATTTCTCGCGGAGATTGTCGCCGCGTCGGCGGATGAACTCGCGTTTGATGGCGAACGGTGGACGCGCGCCGATGAAAGCGTCACGCCGCTACATCACTTGGGCGGCAGTGCATACGCCATTTTGGAAACAGCGCTTACGATATAATAACGGGCGACAACGAGATCGCGGTTTGCCGTCCATCGTCAGTTGTCAATGTCCTTTGCTCGTCAAATTCAAACCGATCGCGCCGACGACAATGAAACCGATGAACAGTAATTTTTGCCACGTCACCGCTTCGCCCAAAAAGAAAATGCCGATGGCGACAATCAACGCGGTGCCAAAGCCCGACCAGATCGCGTAAGCAATGCTTACGTCCAACTTGTTGATAGACAAGCTGAGCAAACCGAGACTGACGAGATATAAAAGAATCGAGCCAACGGTCGGCGCGAGATTTTTCATCCCGTCCGAAAATTTCAAAAGCGTTGTCCCGCCGACTTCAGTCAAGATCGCTGCCGATAACAAAATCCATTCCATGTAGGACGCTCCTTGAAAGTTGCGATAAATTTTATGCCGAGATTTCTCGCCTTTGTTCGAAATAACAGCTTGCGAAATTTTGCGCCAGCCCCGCGTCGAATGTTCGCGGCGGGGTTATGGCAATGCATTATAGCAAGCGTTTTGCTATGTGGCTTGTGGGGTTGCGCCGCGGCGGAAACCTATACGATTCAGCCCGGCGATTCGCTCGCGAATGTGGCGCTCAAATATGATGTTACGCTGACCGATCTCATCCGCGCGAATCAAGACCGCTATCCCGCGTTGGCGGTGGACCCCGTGAATCCGGAACCCGGCATCGAGTTGGTCATTCCGGCGCCAGGCGATATCGGCATTGACCAATGGTTTAGCCGCTTGGCGCAAGCTGCCAGTCCGCCCATCACGCCTGCGCCCAATGTGCCTGCCGCGCCGAATGAAAAAATCAACGCGGTCGCGCAGTTGATTCAACGCGGCATCAATCACGAACGCGCCGCGCGTAATCTGCCGCCCTTGATCTGGGATGAGCCGCTGAATGAAATCGCGCAGGCGCGCAGCAATGATATGATTCGCCGCGCGTATTTTTCGCACGAGGATCCGCAGCAGGGCACCGTCGCATTTCAAGATTTGATTCGCAGCCAAAACTATCATTTTCTGTTGGCGGGCGAAAATATCGCCGAAATCAAAAATCAAGGTTCGCTCGTTCCCTCCGGTTTGACCGTCTATGCGCGTTACGGCCCCGGCGAGATTGCCGAACAATTCGTGGTTGGTTGGATTAACAGCGCGGAACATCGCGAGAATATTATCAATCCGCATTTCCGTAAAACCGGAATCGCGCTGGGTGTTTCAGTGGACGGCACGCGCATTGTCGCCACGCAGATTTTTTCAGATTGAGGAAGCTATGACGGAACAAGAATTGAAAATGCTGGCGCGCGAAACCAAAGCATTCGCGTATCTGGCATTGACCATGCAGGACGGCACACCGCAAGTTTCGCCCATTTGGTTCGATTGGGACGGCGCGCACATTATCATCAATACGGCGCGCGGACGCGTCAAAGACCACATTCTAAAAAAACATCCGATCGTCGCCCTGATTATCACGGCGCAGGACCCGTATCATTACCTGCTCGTGCGCGGCCGCGTAGCGGTCGAGACCGAAGAAGGCGCGTACGATATGATTCGTTCCTTGAACGAAAAATATCACGGCAAATATGAATTTAATATGCCGGCGGGACAGACGCGCGTCACGTACAAGATTTTGCCTGAAAAAATTTCTTGGCATTAACGCGTCTTGTCCGCATAATTTTTTCAGTTACGCCCACGCGCTCCGCTTTATCGTGAGGGACTGATGCAAACTGTATGGCGCGCCGTTGGAATGGGCGCGTGTTTTCTCGTCATGCTTGCCGCGTGCGCGGCGCCGGAAATTGTTCCAACGCGCGCGGCGATTATTTTCACGCCCGCAATAACGCCCAGTCCGTCAACAGCAACGCCGACGGCAACGGCAACTCGGACTCTAACCTTTACGCCGACCGCGACATTGACTCGCACCCCGACGCGCGCCGCTACGCCGACGAGCGCTCCTACGCCGACGCTGCACGCGGATTTGCTCGACGTGACGATTGAAGGATTGCGCGCGCGCGCTTATCCGGGCGGACAAATTCGCGTCACGCATACTATCACGGTTACCGATGCGTACACGCGCACCTACATTACATTTCCGTCAGATGACTTGACCATCAGCGGCTTGATGCACGTGCCGTTTGGCGCGGGCCCCTTTCCCGTCGTCATTATGAATCATGGCTATATTCCGCCCGCGCAATATGTCACCGGTTCGGATACCTATCGCGCGGCGGACATTCTCGCGCGCAATGGCTATATCACGATTTCGCCCGATTTTCGCGGTTACGCCCGTTCGGACGATGGACTGAATTTATTTCGCGCGGGCTATATGATTGACGCGTTGAACGCGGCGGCGTCGGTGAAATCGCTGCCGTACGCGGACGCGTCGCGCATTGGCATGTGGGGTCATTCGATGGGCGGCGGAGTCGTCGCGCGCGCGATGACGGTGAGCGCGTTAATCAAAGCGTATGTGTTGTACGCGCCCGTCAGCGCGGATGTGCGTGTGCGCCGTTTCGCCGGCGGTTTGAGCGGCGCGGACCGCGCCGAGGAGGCGGAATTGCATGATTCGTACGCGTATTGGTCGTCGAAAGCGGAATTGATTGACGCCGTGTCGCCCATTAATTATTTTCAATACGTGACCGCGCCCGCGCAGATTCATATCGGACAAATTGACACCACGACGCCGCCCGAATGGTCGCGCGCGATTCGTGATGAATTGAACAAACAGGGAAAATATGTAGAATACTATGAGTATCCGCGACAGGCGCACGCGTTTATCGGCGGCGGTTGGACTTTGTTCAATCAGCGCGTGGTCGCGTTTTTCGATAAATATCTAAAACGTTAAAGCGTTTTCATGGAGGCATCGCATGGCGGAATTGGCGCGTCAAGTTGGTTTCGGTCTCGCCTCGCGCGGCAAAATTTCCGAAATTGTGGAATGGGCGGAATGGGCGCGACGCAAAGGATTGCATTCGATTTGGATGCACGATAGTTTGTACGAACGCGACGCGGTGACGTACGCGTCCGCGCTAGCGAATCAAGTGCCCGAAATTCGCATCGCGCTCGGCGCGCTCTCGTCGTACACGCGGCACCCGGTGTTGACGGCAATGACGATTAGCGCTTTGGATGAAGCCGCGCCCAATCGGATTATCTTGGGTTTGGGCACCGCGCTGCCGCTGCGTCTCGCGCAAATGGGCATTCCCTATAATCCCAATGCGGGCGTCGAAAGCGTGAGCCAAGCCATTGACACTTTGCGCGCGATGTGGAACGGGCAGCGCATTCCGTCGGCGGCGCCGAATTTGCCGCCGATCCAAGCGATGTTTCCGCCGGTGCATCACGTGCCGATTTATATCGCCGCGTATCGCACGCCGTTCTTGCAGCTCGCGGGCGCCAAAGCGGACGGTTATCTCGCGCGCCCATGCGAATCTATTTCCAATCTCAAACGCCTCTTGCCGAAATTGCGCCAAGCCGCGCTTGACGCGGGGCGCGACGCGCATGTCATCCATGTCGCGGGTTATTTGCTCACGCACGTTGACAAATCGCGACGCGAGGCGTTGAACCGCGCGAAACGCGAGCCGTTCGTGATTTATATGATGAGCGTGCTTTCGGATTTTTCATTGCGGCAAGCGGGATTCGATATCGAGCTGCGAAATAAAATCGCGGTGGCATGGCGCGCGGAAGATTATCACGCGGCGGCGGAATTGATTCCCGATGAAATGCTCGACGCGTTCATGCTCGTCGGCACGCGCGACCAAGTGGCAGAAGGCGCGCAGCGTTTTCACGACGCAGGCATGAATCTGCCGATCATTCAACCGGTGTTGCAAGAAGAAGCGCAGGTGAAAGCGGCGCTGGATGCGGCGGAACTGTACGGTTCCGTCGCGCCGCGCGCCGCGTCTATCGCAGAACGCCAAACGGAAACGATCGCAATCCCGTCGCGCCAAGCGCCAGGCTTGCTTGACAATCGCTTGACGTTATCTGAAAAAGTCTGGCGGCGCGCGAGCGCGTATTATGAAATCGCGCGCCCGTTCAGCATGTCGGCGTCGGCAATGTCGGTGTTGGCGGCGGGCGCGTTGGCGTGGATGGACGGACTGTTCGATTGGATTCTGTTTCTCGCCGCGCTCGTCGGCGCGCTCTGTTTGCACATTGGCACGAATATCACGAATGAAATTTTCGACGTTCGCAACGGCGTAGACACGATTACGTCGCCGCGCGCGAGCCAAGCGATTTTAAAAGGGCGCGTGCAAGAGCGCGAAGCGTTCGCGCTCGTCGGCGCCTTTTTTGGCATTGCGGCGTTGACGGGTTTGTACATGTTCCTCGAACGCGGCTGGGGCGTTTTGGCGTTCGGCGTCGTCGGATTGATCGCGGGATATATGTACACCGCGCCGCCGTTGGAATATAAATATCGCGCGGCGGGTTTGCCGCTCGTATTCTTGATGTTCGGGCCGTTAATGACGCTCGGCACGTACTTTGTCGTGACCGGCGCATTCAGTTGGGCGGCGCTGATTGTGAGTGTTCCCGTCGGCTTGCTCGTCACCGCGATTCTGCATGGCAACGAATGGCGCGATATCGCGGATGATAAACGGTACGGCATCGGCACGCTCTCGTCCTGGATGGGCGGCAAGCGCGCCTATCGCGTTTACGTGAGTTTGATTGTCGCGGCGTACATCGCGCTGGCGCTGGCGGTGTTGTTTGGTTGGCTGCCCACCGAGACGCTGCTCGCGATGTTGTCGCTGCCGTTGTTTGTGCGCGCGATTCGCAACGCCGAGTTGGGCGTGTTGGGGCAGCAGCGCGCGATTGCGATGATTGATTTACAAACCGCGCAGCTGCAAGCGTTGTTCGGATTTTTGTTGGTCGCGGGATTGTTATGGGCGGCGTGGGCGATGATGCCGAAATAAAAGACGCCGCGCCGAAAGCGAATTGCGCGCACCGCGCTGGACGCTAACGGTTGCGCGCGTGGATTTTACACATGGATTTCTTGCGACGAAACGCGCCCGCGCCGATTGTGTGGCTTGCGCTCGCGCTGGCGTTTATTTTATTTGGCGTGACGTTCCGGGGTCCGCGCAAACAATTTTGGCAGCGCATGACGTATACCGGCGCGATTCTCGGACCCATCGCGCTGGCGGCGCAGCCGCAGTTACGTAAAACGCGTTTTACGTGGAGCGACATTGTTCTGGGTTTGAGCAGCGCAGGCGTGTTGTATGCGATTTTCCAAATCGCCGACCGCGTGACGCGCAAAATTTTGCCCGGCGGCGCGCGCGATATTGACAATATCTATGGTCTCGACGCGTATCGTCCGAAACAAGAAATCGCGGCGCGGCTCGCCTTGATTATCGGACCGGCGGAAGAATTGTTTTGGCGCGGCTTTATCCAAGAACGATTCATGCAGTCGTACGGGCGCGTCTTTGGCGCGGCGTTTGCGACGGCAGCGTACGGCAGCGCGCATCTGGTGACAGGCAATTTTACGCTCATTGGCGCGGCGACGGTGGCGGGCGCGTTTTGGGGCGGCATGGTGCTGCTTGGCGCGTCGCCCGGCACATTGATTATTTCACACGCATTCTGGGACGTGTTTATTTTTTTGATTGCGCCGACGCAGGAACGATAAGTAAAAAATTTTCCGCTCGCATTTCGAGCGGAAAATTTTTTTCACCGCACCCTATCCCGGTCAATATAACGCCAGCGCCGCTCGGCGTTACGTTATGAATTTGGCAAGACGCGCACCTTGGTTCATTGAGCTTTTTCCGCGAGATGGGGCAATGGTGTTACGGATGCGCGGAGATGTCAAGCGCGCGTTGCCAAGACCTCAAGGGTTTTGGGCGCGCCCGCGACACGAGCCGCGAGGGTGTAGAAAACCCTTGAGGTCTCGGTGTCCGCGCGCGTTGGCAAGACCTCAAGGGTTTTGGGCGTGCCCGCGACACGAGCCGCGAAGGTGTAGAAAACTCTTGAGGTCTCGGTGTCCGCGCGCGTTGGTAAGACCTCAAGGGTTTTGGGCGCGCCCGCGATACGAGCCGCGAGGGTGTAGAAAACCCTTGAGGTCTCGGTGTTCGCGCGCGTTGATAAGACCTCAAGGGTTTTGGGCGCGCTCGCGACACGAGCCGCGAGGGTGTAGAAAACCCTTGAGGTCTCGGGCGTGTTTTGTTATAATTCTTGCCGATGATACAGCGTCGAATTTTTCCCGCCCTCGCAGCCGCATTTTTGGTTTGGATGCTTTTAGCCATCGCGCTGCCGATAGAAATGGCGCGCGCGCAAAATCCGACGCCCGCGCCGACGCCGACCTTGACGCTGACCGAAGACTGCGTGGTGAATGGCATCAATCAATGCGGCGAACGCGTCGTGCGCGAGTATGGGTTGTGGGTTTTCCTCGGCGTGCTTGTTCTGGTAGGGGTGATGGTAGTGATTGGGCGCGCCTTGTTGAAAGGTCCAACGCAAGTCTTGGAGCAGGCGAGTGTGAACGCCGCCAAGCGCGCGACTGACCGCAATGACCCGACGACGGCATATCTGCGCGCAGTGATGGACGATTACCGGCATTTCCGATTTCGCGGACTCGATACGCGCGCAAACAATATCGCGCCACCCGAACTTGACCAAGCATTTATCTCTTTGCAACTCGCGCCCGAAACGGAACCCGACGCGCGTTTGCGTCCCGACAAAGGCGCGGCCGAATTCGCGCGCAATGTAATGCGCGAACATGCGGAACCGATTGACCTCGCGCACGCATTGGAACACTCGCCGCGTTTGGCAATCGTCGGCGCGGCGGGATCGGGCAAAAGCACGGGCTTGCAGTGGGCGGGCTTGGCAGTCGCGCGCGCGCGGATTGAACCGAACGCATTGAAAGACGAGCCGCGCGCGTTCGTCACGACCGTACAACATAAACTCATCCCCATTCTTTTGCCGCTGCGCGCGTTCAACGACCACTGCGCCGAACGAAAACAAAAACGAACCGCCGCCGCGCTCCTCGCGTTCTGTGCAGAATATATCGCCGAGAAACATCCGAGTTTGGATTTGCCCGCCGACTATTTTGAAAAGCATTTGCGCGGCAATGGAATGCTCGTCATGTTCGACGGCGTGGACGAAGTCGCGCTCGACGACCGAACGGCGGTGCGCGCGGCGATGGAAGATTTCGTGCGCGAATTTTCCGCGAACGCGCGCAATCGCTATCTCGTCACTTCGCGCGAGCGGGCGTATGAGGGAATCGCACGTGTCGCAGGCTTTCGCGTCTGCGAGGTGCAAAATCTTGAGGAGACGCAGCGCGACACGTTGATTACGAGCTGGTGCCGCGCCGTATATCCGAGTCCCGACGAAGCCGCCGCCAGCGCGCGCGATTTGATTCGGCGTTTGAATACTGCCGACGAACGCGTGCGCGCGCTGGCAGTGACGCCGTTGATGACGACGATTTTTGCGCTCGTGCATTATGACCGCAACAAGGAATTACCCAAACAGCGCGCGGAATTGTACGAACATGCGGTGCATATTTTATTGACGGAAACGTCCTATAAAGATACACCCGCCCCGAGCGATTGGCAGCAGCGCCGCGATTATCTCGCCGCGATTGCATTTGAAATGCACGCGCAAAAACTGGACGAACTGCTCGAAGAGGAGTTGATTGACGTATGTTGGCACGCGTTTGGGTCCGATGAAAAAAGCGCGCGCAAAACAGCCCGCGCCTTTTTGAGCGCGGTCGCGGACCGCGGCGGTTTGCTCGAAGAAGAGAATGGCAAATACGGTTTTTTTACTCATCGCACGTTCCGCGAATTTTTGGCGGGGCGTTATCTCGCGGAAGAAAAGAGCGAGCGAGAACAACGCGCGTTTCTCGGCACGCGGCTCGGTGATGACCAGTGGGTCGAACCCACGCTGCTTGCGGCGGGCTATCTCGCTATTGACGGCAAACGCCGCGCGAATGAATTTGTAATGCGGCTCGCGGCGTTGGGCGAAACCGATACGGAGCGGGCATACGCGTTGACGTGGGCAGGTCTCGCGTTAGCGGATTTGCCCACCGACCGCATCTTTCCTGAAACTCACGCGCGCGTCTCGCAAGCGCTGCTCGAATTTTTTCAGGCGAACCCGCCGCGTGTCGAACCGCGCTTGCGGCGTCCGCTGGGGCTCGCGCTCGGCGCGGTGGGCGACCCGCGTTTTATGCGCGCGCAAATCGTTATCGGATCGGGCGCGGGCTGGCGTTTTCCCGCGCTCATCACGATTCCCGCGGGCGAATTTTTGATGGGCACCAGCGACGCGGAAGCCGATGCGCTGCAAAAACAAAACGCGGGAACGTGGGACGACGAAAAACCACAGCGCCGCGTGTATGTGTCCGAATTTGAAATTGGGAAATATCCGATAACGAATCAAGATTTTCGCGCGTTCTGGCACGCGGACGGTTATGAAGATGAAACGTTGTGGAGCGCGGACGGCTGGAAATGGCGCAAGGGCAAGCTGGATGCAGATTTGTCTGTGTATAGCAAGGATTATCAAGAGACGGTCAAATATTGGCTGGATGGACGCCCCGTCGAAAAACGCGGCGAGCCATTTTTTTGGCGTGACCCGCAATGGAATGCGCCGAATCTGCCAGTCGTCGGTGTGACGTGGTTTGAGGCGGAGGCGTTTTGCAAATGGTTGACGCGGATGAGTAATCAAGGAAATAAGGGAACAGGAAAACAGGTGATATGGCGCTTGCCGACCGAAGCCGAGTGGGAAAAAGCCGCGCGAGGTCCGCAAAATTATTTGTGGAGTTGGGGCAATGAGTGGGATGCAAACAAATGCAATTCAGAAGCAAGTAAATTCAACGCGACTTCGCCTGTTGGCATGTATCCCGATGGGACGTGGAAGGATGAAAAGGGAAACGTAGGACCGTTGGACATGATGGGGAATGTTTGGGAATGGTGCGGTGATTGGTGGCAGGGTGATTTGTATGAAACGCGCGCGAACGAATTGGTGAAGGATCCGCGCGGTCCCGCTTCTGGGAATGTGCGCGTTGTCCGCGGCGGCTCGTGGAATAATGCTCGCAGGTACTGTCGTGCGGCGTACCGCTACGGGGATGTGCCAGTGGGTTTCTACGACTATCTCGGTTTTCGAGTTGTCGTCGTCCCCCTCCCGCGCAGTTGATTTCTGAATTTCTGAATTCTGATTTCTGAAAAATTTTCGCCGCCCGCACTTGGGGCGGCGAAAAAAAATTTTGGGGGAAAAATCGCCCCAAAATCTGTATTCATATCACGCATTGCGCGTTTTATAAATAGGAAAATGTTTCTCTGGAAAATCCAGTCCGCGCGTGGTATGGTATCCGTATCGTGAAAACATACCGCAACCTGTATCCACAAGTGAGCGCGTTTGAAAATATTTTCAAGGCGTACCGTGACGCGCGCAAGGCGAAGCGCAAATTCGCCAGCGTGGCGGCATTCGAGTTGAATCAAGAAGGTGAATTTCAACAACAATATCGGTTTTCGAGTTGTCGTCGTCCACGTTTTTGGAATTTCGGTTCAGAAGTGCGAGCGCGTTTGACGCGTTCGCCGCGAATCCGAAAATGGCGCAGTCAATCGCCTGCCGTTTGAGGCGAATAAAGAAAAGGCGCGCGCTCTCGAATTTTGCTAGCGCGCGTAAAAAACCTTTGGGGTTTCCGAAACCCCAAAGGGTTTTTTTTACCGCACTCCCACCGTTATCGGAATTTCCTTGAGCTCGCCGCCGCGAATAATTCGCGCGTTTACGCTGCGTCCGCCGCTTTCGTTGGCGAGCCAGCGATTGAGTTCGCGCACGCGCGCAATCGGCGCGTCATCCAAACCGACCAGAATGTCGCCGGGCAGCAAACCCGCTTTTTCCGCGTTCGTATCGGCTTCCACTTGCAAAATCATCAAGCCCGTTTCTTGCGTCAAACCGAGTTTCTGCGCGAGAGCTTGTTGCAGCGAAATTTTTTGGACGCCGATGCCGAGATAGCCGCGTTGGACGCGCCCTTTGCTCAAGAGCTGCTGCGCGATGTCCGTGACGGTTTCTACAGGAATAGCAAGCGACAGGTCGCGCCCCAAGACGCTGCTGTTAATGCCGACGACGCGCCCGCTCGCGTCCGCCAACGGGCCGCCGGAAAAACCGGGATACAATGTGACGTCGCTGTGAATGAGACCGTCGCGGAATTGCGCGCCCCAACCGTTCCCCATGCCGAATTTGCCGAGCGCGCTGACAATGCCGCCGCTCACAATGGCTTCTGCGCCCCACGGGCGTCCGACCGCAAATACCAGATTGCCTTGCTTGAGCGTTTTGCTGTCAGCCACTTGCGCGGGTTGCAGCGGACGGTCGGGTTTGATTCTCAAGACCGCGAGGTCCGTCGTCGGATCGCGTCCGGCGAGTTCTGCCTCGTACGTCGCGCCGTCCAACACGACGCGGAGATTGTCTTCGCGTTCCACCACATGGTCGGCGGTGACGATGGCGCCGTCTGTATTCCATACGACGCCTGTGCCGGCGATGCGCTGTCGCGCTTGGACGCGCGCGACGGAACGCGCGACCTGCGCGACAACGGCGGCGAGTTCATCCGAATATGCTTGCAAATTGCCCATGATTTTTTCTCCTCGTGGCAGACGTACAGGGTGTCCGCCTATGATTGTTGAGAGTGTAGCAAAAAGACGCGGTGTTTGCATCCCTCGGATGGCTAGCGCTTGAAAGCGTAGAGTTACACGCCCAAGCCTTTCGGATTTCCGCAAACCCGCAAGGCCTGTAACTCGGCAATATCATGTTGTTCACGTACTCGTCATTGTGACGGTCACAAACCAAGCGCTTGTGATAAAATTGCAAGCTCATGTCAACGAATACTTTGATTGAATTGCATCTCGTCGTGATTACACAAGATGATGCGCTGACGGAGGCGCTGCGCCAACAATTCGCGGCGACGCGTCAAGCCGCGTTCCAAATTACGCGTGTGCCGAATGTCTCTGTCGCGCGCGCGTTCCTCGCGACGCATCAAGTGGATGCGCTGCTGCTCGACCTCGATTTAGAGAACACGCACAAGTTGGATGGTCTCATTACGCTGCGCTCGCAAGCGGTGAATGCGCCGATCGTGGTGTTTGCGCCGACGCAGGATGCGGACTTGGCTTTGGCGGCGGTGCGCGCCGGCGCGCAAGATTTTTTGACGCGGACGCAGTTGATGTTGTCCGACAGCGCGCTGCGCGTATTGTACGCGGTCGAGCGGTACGCGCTGAGCAGTCAATCGCACTTGCACGCCGAACAACTGCAATTTAGCGAAGCGCGTTTTCGCTTGATGATTAACGAAAACGCGGACGGGATTGTGGTGGTCAATCAAGCGGGTGTAATTCGCTTTGCCAATCCTGCCGCCGAGAATTTATTTGGCGTGCCGCGTCAAGAATTGGTTGGCACGCTGTTCATGGCGCCGCTGCAGCAGCCGAACAGTCCGCTGGTCGAATTGACGCGCGGTCAAGAAAAAATCTTTGCGCAGCAGCGTATGGTCGAGACTGTATGGAATCGCGAGAATGTGTGGATTGTGACGCTGCGCGACATTACGGCCGAACGGCTCGCGCAAGAACAGTTGGCGGCGACGCAGGTGGCGCAAGAGCATCATCGGCGCGTCGCGCAAGCGCTGGCGGACAGCGCGGCGGCGCTGAATAGCACGCTAAGTTATGAACAGGTCCTGGATCGCATTCTGGAGAATATCGAGCGCGTGGCGCCGCACGACGCGGCAAGCATTTTTTTGATTGATGGCGCCAAGGCGCGGTATGTGCGCGGCGTCGGCTTTGACAAGCGCGGCTTGGCGCAGTGGCTTGGCGAAACGCGGTTTGACATCGCATTCTTGGACCATTTGCGCGAAATGCGCGAGACGCAGCGCGCGGTGGTGATTCCCGAGACGCATAAAGATTCGCGTTGGCGTCAGCTAGGGATGGAATGGATTCGTTCCTATGTCGGCGCGCCGCTGCGCGTGCGCGATGAGGTTATTGGTTTTTTGAATGTGGACAGCGAGACGCCCAACTTTTTCAGCGCGAGCCATGCGGTGGATTTACAAGCGTTTGCGGATCAGGCGGCGACGGCGTTGGAGAACGCGCGGCTGCACGCGCAAGTGGCGCGGCGCGCCGAACGTCTCGCCGAGATGTACGACTTGGCGCGCGAGCTCGCCATGCAGCGCGATTCAGAGATGATGTGGACTCTCTTGGTCGAGCGCGCGATCCAGATTTTGGATACCTCCTCCGGCGGCTTGTTATTGTATGCGCCCGAGACGAATGAAATTGTTGTGCGAGAGATTCAAGGCGCGCCGTCAGTTCCGATTGGCGCGCGAATCGAGCTCGGCGTCGGCACGGTGGGGCGCGCCGCGCTTTTGCGCGAGCCGGCGCTGGTGAATGATTACGCCGCGTGGGAATTTCGCCAAGACGCTTTTGTCAAGGCGCAGGTGACAGCCGCGTTGAGCGTGCCAATGTTGTACGGCGCGGAGTTGGTGGGTGTCTTGAGCGTGCATCAAGTTAGCGATGCGACCAAGCGGTTCACGCAGGATGACGCCAAGCTGTTGATGATGTTGGCGGCGCAAGCGGCGGCGCTGCTGCGCAATACGCGCCTCCGTCAAGAAGCCGAGAAGCGCGCGCAGCAGTTGGCGTTGGTCTATGACGCGGGGTTGACGTTGAATCGGGTATTGGAGCCGCGCGTGCAGTTGGACTTTTTATCGCGGATTGCGATGCGCTCGGTGCGCGCGAACATGGCAGTGTTTTATCGCTTTGACCCCGAGGCGCAAGCGTTAGAGTTGGATTTGGCGTTGGGTTATCAAGAACGCGGCGCGACATTTAAATATCGCGACCATGTGCCGTTGAGCGCGACGCCCAGTATCGAAGCGTGGGTCGCGCGCGAACGCATGCCGGCATTGATTCAGGATGTGGCGCAGGATGCGCGCTTTGCGCGTTCACCTGAAACCTTGGGTTCTGGGATTTGGGTGCCGGTGGAACACGATGATATTTTGCTGGGCGTGCTGGCAATCGCCTCGGCGCAAACGTATTTCTTTACGCCGGATGATGAACGCTTGCTGGTTTTATTTGCCAGTCAAGCGGCGGTGGCGATGGAGAACGCGCGTTTGTATCAAAGCGTGTTGCGAGAAAATGAACGGCGCAATGTGCTGCATCGGGCGAGCCAAGAAGTGGTGAGCGCGGGCTTGGATGCGGAACGCGTCTATGCCGCGATTCATCAAGCGGTTTCGCAGTTAATGCCGTGCGAAGCGATTGCGTTAGCGGTGGTGGATGAGGATAGCGCGCAGATTCGTTTGCCGTACATGTATGACCGCGGTGGACGGCAGCCCGTAACGGCGTTGGCGAAATCGCAAGGTCTAAGCGGCAGAATCATTGATACGGGCGCCGCGCTGAATATTGGACATTTGGCGCAGAGCAATGTGCCGTCGGTGAATTTTGGTTATCCGGTGCAAGTGGTTTCGGTATTGGGCGTGCCGCTGCGCTATGGCAGTGAAATTATTGGCGCGCTGTTGGCGGAGAGTTACGAAGAGAACGCGTATGACGACGCGGACCGGGTGCGGCTGGAAATGTTGGCGGCGTACGCGGCGGCGGCGTTGATGAATGCGCGCGGGTACGAAAATTTGCGCCGCGCGCTGCGGCAGCCAGCCGCTACAGATTGACCAAGCCCTTTTGCAAAGCAAGCGTCGCGGCTTCGGTGCGGTTTGCCGCGCCCAATTTGCCCAAGATCGCGCGAATGTGAAATTTCACCGTGTGCTCGGTGATGAACAATTCGGACGCGATTTGTTTATTCGCCAAGCCGCGCGTCATCAGACGCAGCGTTTGCGATTCGCGTTCGGTCAAAGGTTCAATTAAAACTTTCGCGTCCGTTTCATTTTCGGCGCGGCTATTTTCATGCGCGCGCAAGGCGCGCGTCAACGTCGCGGCGACCTGCGCGTCCAACACGATGCTGCCACTGCGCGCCGCGTGAATGGCGTTCGGAATTTCCGCCGCCGCGCGCGCGCGCAATAAAAAACCGCGCGCGCCGAGCGCGAGCGCATTGACCACGCGGCGGTCGTCAGGACGGTCGCCGATGACCAGCGTGCGCAAATGCGGCAGCGCGCGCAATTCCTCCAACAGCTGCCAACCCTCGTTTTCCAAAACTTGAATATCCAGCAGCAAAATTTGCGCGTCAGCCGCGAATAATTCTTCGACGAGCTCGTCGGTGGGCGCGAGCGACGTGACTTGGAAAGCGCGTTCGTTTTCCAAGCACGCGCGCAATTCTGCGCGGACGAATGGCAGTCGCGCGACGATGGCGATGTTCAAAACGGGCATGTAGAGTTGGTATGCTTTTGGCGCGAGGTCTTACGGGCAGCGTCAAAGTTTTTGCGTCGCTTGTTCCAAGCGCGTTTGCGCTTGCGCCAGACGCGCGTGTTGTTTGGCGCGCCATGCGATATCGCGTTCCAGCTGCGCGGTTTGGCGCGCAATGAGCGCGCGCGTCGCATCGGGCGCGGGGCCGCCTGGAATCGCGCGGATGGCGACAAAATGTCGCGCGTCCAGCGCCGCGCGCACGGTGGCATCGGTTACGCCGAGCGCGTGTCCCAAAACTTGGCGCGCGGCTGCGTTAACGTGTCGCGCGCGAATGTCACGCGGGGCGATATTTTCCGCAAGCGCCGTCCGCACGAGTTGCGCGACCACGCGGTGCGCGGCGCGAAAGGGCAGGTTGCTTTCGCGCACAAGCGTATCTGCCAATTCGGTCGCGGTGGTGAATCCGTCCGCCGCGCGCGCCGCGAGTCGTTCCACGTTCCACGTCGCCGTTGCCAGAACCGCTTCGAGCAATTCATAAACGCCGAGCGCGTAATCGAACATGCGAAAGAGTGGACGATAGATGGGGTCTTCGACGTCGTTCACATCGCCGAGCGGCGCGTTGTGATGAAGCGTGAATACCGCTTGCGCGTCGGCGTAAATGTAGCCGAGCTGCGTCCGCAAATGTTCCAGCACCACCGGATTGCGTTTCTGCGGCATGATGCTTGAGATTTGGATAAATTCGTCGCCGATGCGGAGCGCGCCGGCTTCTTGGGTCGCCCAAAAGAGCAGATCGGTGACAAAACGCGACAAACCGCCCGCCGCCGTTTGCGTGACGCCCGCGAGTTCGGTTTGATAATCGGCGCCGCCTACCGCGTCGTAACTGTTGGCGACGGGCGCGTCAAAGCCGAGCAAATCGGCGACGAGCGCGCGGTCAATCGGAAAACCGGTGGTGGTGAACGCGACCGCGCCGAGCGGCGAAAGATTGACGCGCGCAAACACGGCTTGCAAACGCGCGGTGTCGCGTTCGAGGAACGCCGCGACGGCGCCGAGATAATGCGCGAGGGTCGTCGGCTGCGCGGGCTGCGTGTGCGTGTATCCGGGCATCAAGGTATCTATATGCGCGCGCATCATTTCCAACACGCGTGCGCGCAGCGCGTTGCTATTTTGCAAGAGGGCGAGTATTTTTTCGCGCGCGACCCAGCGGCACATTGTGCCATCAAGGTCATTGCGACTGCGCGCAATTTGCATGTTGCCCACCGCGTCCTCGCTGGTGAGTTCGCCGAGCCGATGCTCTAGATAAAAAAACAAGTCTTCGTACTTGCCATCATAGACGACATCGCGCACGCCTTCGGTTTCGAGCGCGCGCAAACCTGCGATGAGCGCTTGACCGGTGGCGCGAGGCAAAATGTTTTGGCGCACGAGCATCACGAGGTGCGCGCGCGTTGCGCTCAACATGGCAGGCACGAGATATTTTTTGGTCTGTTCAAAATTGGGCGCGAGGACAGATTTGGCGTACGCGGGATGGGGAAAAGAATTGGACATGGGTTGGGAATTGGAGATTAGAGATTGGAGATTGCGCCGCCAACGCGGTTATCCTTTCAAGCCGGTCAACGCGATGCCTTTGATGATTTGGCGTTGGAAAATGACAAAGACGATGAGGACTGGAATGGTCGCCATCGCGGCGCCCGCCATAATCAATTCCCATGACGCGCCGGCTTCGCCGGAAAAAAAAGACAAGCCGACGGGAATGGTGCGCATGTCCATTTTTTCGGTGATGATCACGGGCCACAAGAACGCGTTCCAATTTCCGAGAAAGGTGAAAATGCACAACGCGGCGAGCGCGGGACGAACGAGCGGCATGGCGATGCGCCAAAATAATCCGAACTCGGATACGCCGTCAATGCGCGCGGCGTCGAGCAATTCGGAGGGAATGCCTTCCATAAATTGCTTCATTAAAAAAATGCCGAACGCGGACATCATGCCGGGAAACATAATGCCCCAATAGGTATCCACCCAGTGAAAATTGTTCGAGAGGATAAACCAAGGAATGATAAGCATTTCGGTCGGCACCATCAAGGTGCTGAGAATGAAAATGAAAATCACGTTTTTGCCGCGAAATTCGTATTTGGCGAGTGTAAACCCGACGAGTGAATCAAAGAACGCGACGCTGAGGGTGGTGAGCGTGGCGACGATGAGACTATTGAGATACCAGCGCGCGAACGGAACTTTTTTTAACACGATTTGATAATTCTCGAATGTTGGCGCGAGTGGAAAAAAGTTGCCGAGAAAAATTTCTTTGGCGGGTTTGAGCGAGGTGGCGAGCATCCATATAAATGGAATGACCATCACGATGCCGCCGATTAACAATACGGCGTACAAAATGGTTTCCGTTGTCCAGCGCGGTAAAGGGCGCGCGGAGGGTTGAGTTTGTTCTGCCATTTTAATACTCGACTCGACGCGAGGTCACGCGAAGTTGAATCAAGGTGATGAGCAAAATGATCACAAATAGCACGACGGTGCCAGCGGCGGCATAGCCCATCTTGAACGAACTAAAACCTTGTTGATAAATGAACAGCACGAGCGATTTGGTGGAATTGAGCGGTCCGCCCATGCCTTGATAACTCATATTCAAAACTTGAGTGAATACTTGAATCGCGGTGATGGTGCCAATGACCGTGAGAAAAACAATCGTCGGATTGAGCAGCGGCAGAGTGATGTGCCGAAATAGATTCCAGCCGTGCGCGCCGTCAATCTTGGCGGCATCGTAAAAATCGGAAGGGATGGATTCGAGACCGGCGAGAAAAATGATGATGTAAAAGCCCACCGCTTGCCACACGATGGCGATCACAATCGCGAACAATGCCTGATCGGGGTCGGCGAGAAATTTTTGTTCGGGCAAATGCAAGAGCGCGAGGAGTTGATTGAGCGGACCAAAGGTCGGCTCGTACATCCAGCGCCATACCCAACTAATCGCGACGGTTGAGGTGACGAACGGGATGAAATAGAGGGCGCGGAAAAAACCTTTCCAGCGCGTGGCGCGCTGCAAGAGCAGCGCAATGAACAAACCCACGACGAGTTGCAGCGGCACGCTCAATATTACGTACAACAGCGTATTGGTTAGCGCTTTCCAAAACACGGGGTCGTTGAAAAGCGTTTGGTAATTTTCCAAACCCAGCCAGGGTTTGGTGGGCGAAAGAATGTCCCACTTGAACAGACTGACGCTCATCGCAAACAGGGTCGGCGCGACGCGAATGCCGATGAAAAACAAGAGGGGTACGAGCAAGAAAACGTACGCCCAGATTGTTCGCCGTTGTCGTAGAGTCAAACCGCGTGAACGGACAGCCATAGTCACCTCATTGTGGTAGGGGCGGATTGCTCCGCCCCTACGATTGCGTTTTATTACTTGGATGCCCAGTATTCGTCAAACAATTTTTGCACGGTCGCGACGGCTTCGTCGAGCGCTTGCTTGGGATCGGCGCCTTTGAGAATGACCGAATCGTAAGCGTTCATCAGAGCCGTGCGGTCCGCCGCTTCATCCACAAAGAAGGTGGCGTACGAAACCGGCAAGGTTTTCAAAAAGGGCGCGAGCAAGGGGTCGCTCGTGAACGTCGGGTCTTGAAGGACCTCGACGCGCGCGGGCAATTCGCCAATCGCGGGCGTCCATTTCTTCATCACTTCGGCGCTGGTGAGGAATTTCAAGAACTTTACCGACGCGGCGAGTTTCGCCGGATCTTGCGCGGCTTTGGTGGTGATGCCGTGCGTCCAGAACGAACCAAAGTTCGCGGTGGCTTTTGGTCCCGCGGGCATTGGGAATACGCCATAGTTGAACGTCGCTTTGCTTTTGGCGGTGCCGAGATAGAACGAGCCGCTGACCATCATCGCGGCTTGTTGCGCGAGCCACGCGGTGGGACCGTCTTGGCCGATCGTTGGTTCGCTCACTTTATATTTGGTGGTGAGATCAACCAAGAATTGCCAAGCGTCATAGCCGCCGGGGGTGGTATTCCATAAAATCTTTTTGTGGTCTTCGCTCTGCGGCGTGCCGCCGTACCCGCGGATGAGAATTTCGCGGAACAGATTATGGTCCTGATTGCTCAGATCAATGCGCCAGCCGGCGACGGTCATTTTGCCATTTTCGACTTTGGTCATTTTTTGCGCGGCAGCCGCCAATTCTTCAAACGTTTTGGGCGGATTTGCCGGATCGAGGCCCGCGGCGGTATACAAATCTTTGTTGTAGAAAACCGCGAGATTGCGGACGGCGGTGGGCAGCGCGTAATATTTGCCGTCCACTTTGGCGATTTGCACCATCGGGACGAAATCTTTTTCAATCTCGGCGGCGGGAAAATCCGCTTCGGGCAGCGGCGCGAGATAACCGGAATTGATATAGCGCGGCAGCCAACCATAGTACAGGTTAATCACATCGGGCCCGCGGCCGGCTGGCACGCTCGCCGCGACTTTATCATTGTATTGTTCGTACGGGAACGTTGTTTGGACGACGGTAATATTTGGATTTTGTTTTTCGAATTCGGTAATCAACTCGTCCACGAGATTTTTCTTGGACTCGTAAAAGTATTGCCAATATTCGATTTCGACTTTTTCCGCCGGCGCTTGCGTTGGATTCGCGGCGGGCGCTTGGGTCGGATTCGCGGCGGGCGCTTGGGTCGGGTTCGCGGCAGGCGCTTGGGTCGGGTTCGCGGCAGGCGCTTGCGTTGGCGCAGCGGTGGGCGCCGCGCAAGCTGCCACGAGCAATGTCAAGACGAATAGGGTGAGCAGGGTAATACGTTTCATGGCTTGTTCTTCTCCTCTGTGAATCAATTTCAATTTGACGGGTATGCTCGGAATTTTTTTATTAACGCGGCAGCGCATCACCTCCTGTCTAGCGATTGTTGTCGCATATTCGCGGGACAAATTTTAAATTTGTCCTACTCATGCGTAACTGTAGGATTGAAAACAGAGTAACCTCCCGATTGTCATTGCGAACTGCGCTTGTAAAGCAAGCTTTGCGTCGCAAATCGGAAAGTTGAAGTTCACGAACGCTTGGCTGGCAGCTGATGTTGCGCAAAAATCCATCTCTCATGCAATATCTTTGTCAAACTGTCTTTCAAACTCTCGAAATTTCGCGAATTTCGCAAGTTTAAAAGTTTCATTTTGATTTTGGCGCAAAGCTTGTGATAGAGATTAAATTTTTAGTAACCGCGCGGCATTGCCGCCAAAGATTTTTTGCAGCGTCTCTGGCGAAAGATTCAATTCGCGGCAATCGCGCAGTTGGTCTTGCAAATAGCGAATCGCAAAACCGCGCGGAAACCAAGACGAGTCAGTCGCAAAAATCAAACGGTCGGGGCCAATCGTTTCGAGATATTTTCGGTACAACATTTTTATGGTGAGCTCTTCCGGCATCCAGCGCACCCACTGATTCGAGCCGGAGGTGTCAATGTAAACGTTCGCGCAGCTCCAACACAGCTGCAGCGCTTCGCGCAGCCAGCCGCAGCCGAAATGCGGAATGACAAAGTTGACCTTTGGAAACGCGCGCGCGACGTCGTGCAATTTGAGCGGATTGATATTTTCGTGCCACGCGACGCCGCCGCCCGAACCTAGCACGCCGAAATGAATCAGCACGGGGATGTCATATTTTTCCGCGATTTCCCAGACGGGCCACGCGGATTTATCTTCGATGGGTTTATCGAGCGCGGGCGCAAGCAATTTGTAGGCGCGAAAACCGAGCTGCGTGATCGCGCGTTCGAGTTCCGCCGCCGCGTTTTCGGCAAAGAGATTGTGATGCGCGAACCCGATAAATTTATCGGGATGGCGCGCGATGACTGACGCGAGGTTGTCGTTGCCGCCGCCGGTGACAAAGCCAACGTAATCTATGCCGTATTTGTCCATCTCGGCTGCCCAACGGTCCGCGAGAACCTCATCGGATTGTTTTTCGGAATCGGGCGCGGGAAAATCCCAGGCGAGTCGCCATTCGGTGTTGTACATTTTTTGCCACTCGCGCAAGATCGCTGCCTGTTCCGGTCCGCGTGGATGGGTCGGATTATCGGCATAACTGCCGCCCATCATGGGCTTGGCGGTGGGGAAATGAACGTGAAAATCAATGATGCGTAAATTTTGAAAAGACACAATGCCTCCGTTGAAAGGACAAATCGCGAATGGTGAATCACACTAACTTGCGCGCGACGAAATAATCGCTGGTGGTATAGACGATTTGAGCGATGGCGCCCATTACGGCGGCGCGGCGTCCCAGCGTCGAAACTTTGAGCGTGGGCGTTTTGGGCAATACGTTGTGGATGCGCGCCTGAACCGCGGGCAATAAAATATCCGCCGAATCGGAAACGCCGCCGCCGAGAATAATCACTTCGGGGTCGAGGAGCGCGCTAATGTTGATGATGGCGATACTGAGGTAATCCACCGTTTCATTGATGATTGGCTCGCTCCATTTTTCATGTTGTCGGTACGCGTCAAAGACAGCTTGCGCGGTGAGTTGACGATGATGTTTTGATGCAGCACGAGTCCGCGCGCGCTGCGCGCGTTCGGCGATGGCTGTGCCGGAAATGACGCTTTCGAGCGCGCCAAATCTTGTGTACTGCTTGTCGAGTTCCGCGCGCTGGGAAAGCAAAAAACCGACTTCACCCGCCGCGTGATTGTGTCCGCGATAGAGCGCGCCATCCACAATCAAGCCCGCGCCGACGCCGGTGCCAATCGTGATAAGCGCAATGTTGCGCGCGCCGACGCCCGCGCCAAACCATTGTTCGCCGAGCGCCGCCAGATTTACATCATTGTCAACGAGACACGGCAACCGAAAACGCTTTTCGAGTTTTTGCTTGAGCGGGTACGCGCGCCAATTCAGACTCGGCGCCCACTCGACGACGCCATCTTGGGCGCGCGTAACGCCCGGCGCGCCGACCGCGATGCCGCGAATTTTTTGGCCGCGCGGACGCGGCACGCGCATCAATTCGCCGATAATTTCTTCGAGCATGGCATAACTCGCTTCGTCCGATGTGCCATGCCCATTGATCGTGCGCTCGCCGATGATTTCGCCGCCGATGTTGGCGAGCGCGCCAAACATTTTCGTCCCGCCGAGATCCACGCCGATGACGGCATGCCCCTCTTTATGATATTCGAGCAAATCGCGGCGGCGGCGGCTGCTCCATTCTTTGACGCCGGTGGGGCGGACCCAACCGTGCGCGGTCAATTCATCCACAATCCGCATGACGGTGGGCAAACTCAATTTGAGATCGCGCGCAATGACCGAGCGCGCCACGGGACTGTGACGCCGAATGTGTTCGAGGACCGCCGAGCGATTGACGCTCCGCATTTCAGTCGAGGTAAGGGTTCGGAACATACGCCGCGTTTTGACGTTATTTGGAATTTACTTACACCAAGAAAGTTTTACTTTCACGATGTAATATAATGAAAGAAGAGCGGATTGTCAATCGAATTGATTTGGTGATTGTCCGGATTTCCAGACCCTAAGGGTTTTCGAAAACCCTTAGGGTCTGGAAATCCGCTGTGTTTTCGAGATGAGGGTAATCACCAGAATTGATGTCGCGGGGCGCGCGTCCAAATTTTGGGAATCCCATCAAGCGATTAGAAATCGCGGCAACCAGAACGCCAAGTCTGCGGCGAATCAAGAACATTCGCAATCGCAGCCCAGCGGGAACGTTCGCAGGGACGTTTCGTGTATTTGTCGCGCGCGAATTCGATTCGCTCAAAAGCGTGACGCACACTTGATATCGCGGCGCGATTGCCGGCCGAGTTGAATGGAAAACATTTGCGCCGCGAGTTGGTTTGACAAAAAAACGCGCCAAGCGATGGCTTGACGCAGTGAACGTCCCCGGGGAGGTTCGAACTCCCGACCTAGGACTTAGGAGATCCTCGCTCTAATCCATACTGAGCTACGGGGACAGGCGACAAGATTATACACCAAAACGTTTTACGGAAATACAAGCGCGTTAGCGTCAGCGCGAACTGTCGCGAAAATTTTTTCGAGGCGCGCGCGCGTAAAAAATTTGCGCTCTTGTACCACTCATGTTATCATCGCGCCGTCAAAAATTTTGGCTCGCTAGCTCAATTGGCAGAGCAAGGCACTCTTAATGCCAAGGTTCGGGGTTCGAGTCCCTGGCGAGTCATTATCGCGCAAAATCTTTAAGGTTAGAAATGATTTTTGGGTATTGACAAAATAAGTTTCAGCGCTATAATGCAATCCGCTTGTCTGAAATAGCAAAACAAGCAGCACGGTAACAAACCAACATCAGGAGGGCAAAGAGAACCGGAACGAAATAGTTCAGTGGAAAAAAAGGCGTCAAGAATCGCCTCGATTTTTCACGAGTCTCTTTGTCTCCGCCGCAAATTGCGCGGCGGTTTTTTATGCTTTGCGGCATAAAAACACGATGCGAACCTTAACAGTTAAAGAGTGGAAGAGAAAGTGCGAAAGCGCCTGCGGGTTAGTCGCGTAGTGTATAGCGGCTGACCGCTTTTGAGTAAAGAAAAAGA